>NZ_JAAHIE010000111.1:0-13337 GCF_010671945.1 Moorena sp. SIO4E2 | reverse complement strand
TATTACAATGGCTATCTGCGCACTCCCCTGGCACTCAACACAAGTCGCGCGGATATAGCACCCCATCAAAACTTAGAGAACAATACCCTGCTGGGAATAGACCTAGATTTTTACCAACGACTCCACGCCAACAATCAAGGCACAGGCTACTTTGATCCCAATTGGCAGGTAATCTCAGAAGAAACCGATGGTTCAATAGCCGTCACCAAAGGGAGTTTGACTATGCATATTGAACGGGAGATTCATCTCAAACGTGAGGAAAAATCTGCTACCATCGGTAGCATCGTTGCCATCCGGATGCCCAAGAATTTGAGGCAAAACGGCTTTTATGTAGCAGTGGGTAATGTTGCTCAAGAGCGACAGGGCAATGGTGATATCGATTCTAAAACAGCGCGAATCTATTTTAATCTGACACCAGATGGAGCCCTGGCTGTCATGGATAGCATGACAAAATATTTGAATGCAGCAGCAATTCCTTTCACATTTAAAGTTCTATACAATCCATCGGAATACAAACGCCATGACTGCGGAGTACTCTACTTTGAGCGCTGTGATTCTGAAGTTGTCTTTGGGGTGATGCAAACCATATATCTAGCAAACCGCTGCCATTTTCGCCCAGAAGTACCTTTATTCACCAAGTTTTTGGCACCGGGACTGAGTTTTGCCGAAGAACCAACCCAAAAATTTACCTCTCAAGAAAGTTTTGGCATGAACCGCTGCCAAATTGTAGCCAATGGTTTAATGCAGGCTTGGCAAAACGGTAATAACACTCCAGAGGAGCGCCTCAACGCTATCCGCCAACAATTTTCTCAGTTAGGAATTGAATGGGAACGTCCTTACCTCAATGGTGAGTGACATCTTCCGCACCCCCGCCCGACAATTCCCACACTCCCCGTTTGACCATGATGTCAAAAACCTACCCTTGTGAGCTCCCCATCTGCCGATATCCCCATCTCCCCAAAGCGCGCCTCTTCACAATTTCAATACAATTTCAATGTGTGACAGCTTAGTAGGATCCGGAGGGAGACCTTACAGGTATAGTCCCTGGGTAAGTCATAAAAAACTATAGCGCTACACCAACCAAGTCCACCTAGATGGACTTGGTTGGTGTAGCCGAAAGCTTTAGCCTTAGGCCATTAGACTGAGTGATCCTCGCTGCCACCATCCAAGTCATCAGTCTCAAGACGGAAGTGGCAATTGACCTCAGGTATATTTAGCGTCTTTAAGAAAAATTCATCAAAAATTTTTAGCTCTGTCAGGATTTTATGAAAAACTCATGAAAGTTATATTAGTCATTCATCCGGGATTATACAGAACACTTATTGACCAACGTCACTGCTGACAAATGAGTAATGCTAAATGCTTACTTATATGGTAACGATAGAAAATAAAAAATGGGGAATTTGTATCCATTTTTTATTTTTACCACCGGTTAATTTACCCGATGAATTATACCTATTAATCAGTCGAAAAATAAGTGAGAGGTAAACTAGGATTTTCCCTACTAGGTAAGGTAACAAAAGGCATTAGGTATCAATAATTAAAACCATTAACCATTAACCATTAACCTTGCTCTAACCCTCAACCCGAAATTGAAAGAGTAATATAAATTCTACCATTGCCTGAATCAAGGGCGGAGGAGCCGTAGGTATATGTACGGTTAAAACCTAGGGTGTTAATAGGATTGCTAAACTTTCTACACAATTCCTACATAGTTTAAATCTACTCTCTAAAAAGTCACGATTTAATCGACATTATAATTTATATTTCATCATGATGCAGTCAACGTTAAAGACTTCTGGCCAGGCAGGCTTCATAAATGAAGCTGCTGTAGTGCAGTTACCGATCCGCTTGAGCAGACTCGAAGCAATAGAATTTAAAGAAACTTGTGATCAGCTTCTCCAAAAACCTTATTGTCCTAAGCTGATTATTGCAGACTTAAGTCAGACAGAGTTTATCGATAGTAGCGGCATTGGTGCCTTAGTAAGGAATCACAAAATCACTCAGGAAAACGGGGGATCACTAATACTAAGGGGTATAACTTCTCCAGTTATGGCTGTCTTAGTCATGACTGGGCTAGACAAAAAATTAATTCTAGACGCTTCATATAACCTGACAACAATAGCTGTCAATTGGTCAAAGGCTCAGTTACCAACAACTCACCCATCTACACGCTCTTGGGCTAAGCGATGCTTAGACATAGTGGGGGGAATAGTAGGTTTAGGAATTACGGCCATATTATTTATTCCCATTGCGATCGCGATTAAACTCGACAGTCCTGGCCCCATCTTGTTTAGTCAAATTCGCTGTGGTTGGATGGGTAAGGAATTTCGGATCTGGAAATTCCGCTCAATGTATACTGATGCGGAAACCCAGAAAGATAGCGTTCAAAATCAAGCTAAGGATGGCAAGATATTCAAAAACGAAAATGACCCTAGAATCACCAGGGTCGGTCGGTTTTTGCGGAAAACTAGTTTGGATGAACTACCTCAGTTCTGGAATGTCATTAAAGGTGAAATGAGTTTGGTAGGTACTAGACCACCGGTACCTAAGGAAGTGGAAATCTATGAGGTTCCAGAGTGGCAACGGTTGAATGTTAAACCGGGAATGACTGGAGAGTGGCAGGTGCATGGGCGATCGCAAGTTCGGGATTTTGCAGATATAATTAAACTGGATTTACGCTACCAACGAAACTGGAGCTTAATGTATGACCTTAAGCTCATTATAAAAACAATTTTTATCTTGTTGTCGAAAAATAATGGAGCCGTTTAGGCTCAAAAATATCTCGGCAAAATTCCGGATACAAATTAAATCTAATGGTAAATAGATTAGAGTATTCTCTAGGAATAGGTTTTCCAATAAACAAGCATGAAAGTTGCCCTAGTTCATGATTATCTAACGCAAAAAGGTGGAGCAGAACGGGTATTTGAACTGCTTTGTAAGCGCTTCCCTAGTGCTGATGTGTTCACATCCTTGTATGATTCCCAGAACACCATTGACCTAGGTGAGCGCCTAGTGCATACCACCGGACTTCAGAACATTCCAGGGTCAACGAAATACTTCAGACTCTTGGCTCCGTTTTACTATCCAGCTTTTCGAGCCTTGGATTTAGAAAATTACGATTTGATTATCAGTAGTTGTTCAAGCTTCGCAAAGGCGGTCAAGAAAAAATTAGGAGCCAAGCATGTTTGCTTTTGCCACAATGTCACCCGTTTTTTGTGGGATACGCAAACTTACCTCAAGGAGTATGGAGAATATAGAGCGTTTTCTCCTGTCATTGATAAAGTCTTCCAGTTGATCAGAAAAGTAGACCTGGACTATGCCCAGGAGCCGGACATTTACATTGCTAACTCGACCACTGTCGCTCGGCGTATCCAGAATATCTATGGTAAGCCAGCCATGACGGTCAACTATCCAATTAATAGCCATAAATTTGTGTTTTCCGACCAAAAGGAAGACTTTTACCTAGTATCATCTCGTTTACTGGGTTACAAGCGTATCGATCTGATTATCGAGGCGTTTAATTGGCTAGGCTGGCCCTTATTAATATCTGGTGATGGTCCAGAGCGAGAGCGTCTAGAATCTAAAGCTTTGGACAATATTCGATTCTTGGGATACGTCAGCGATAAACAGCGTTGTCATTTGATGGCAAAAGCTCGTGGGGTGATCGTGGCGGCTTTAGAAGATTACGGTTTAGTGCCAATCGAAGCCAACGCCAGTGGGACTCCAGTAATTGCCTACGGTGCAGGTGGTGTTTTGGATACTCAGATACCAGGGACGACAGGGGTGTTTTTTAAACGGCAAACACCGGAAGCACTCCAAGCTGCACTACTTGAGGCTAGGGAAATTCCCTGGAATTATGCCAAAATCCGAGACCATGCCCTGAGTCATTTCACTGAAGACGTTTTCTTTAATACAGTTGGGCAAATTATTGAGAAAACGGTCAGGGGACAGCCTGTTAATTTCAGCCATTCGTTACGCCATTCAACCAAGGTTCCCACTTTAGCTAGGTGACAGGATAGTGGCTGGGCTGATTTTAGATTTTAGATTTTGGATTTTGGATTTTTTCGTTGATTTCTTGGGATTTATACGGGTCTATACTCCAAAATCATCAGATCCAATCTGGTGGACTAATCAATATAGTCCTGCTCGGGTGACTGGTGATGGGTAATAGATAATATCAGGTCCGGTTGACTACTTCTTCTTATACCCTTTCTCTAAAAGGGATGCAACCTATGATTGTCGGTTCATTGGTAATGGGTAATGGGTAATGGGTAATCATACTCCAATTCCTAATTCCCTATTCCCAAAAGGTAGGGAAAATTTGTTGCAGGTATCCATGATAATTTTGCTTACCAGAGATTGAACATATTTCAAGGGCAAATTTTCAATGGTTAATGGTTAATTTAAAATTAACTTTCCAAAAAAAATCAAAAATCCTATCGAATATGAACAAAGTGATTAACCGGATTTTATCTAAACCAATTACTAATCATCCCGGGAATATTTTAGACTTGATTCACTGGAATTGATGTCAATTTAAAATCCAATCCAAACTTGTCAATCATTAATCTAAAATCCCATGAAGGAACTTGATTTAAACGCAGCAGGTGAAACAGATGCAGGGTATGGCCAACTGTTGGCAGTTTTGTGGCGCAGACGCTTGTGGATTATAAGTGTACTGTTGACAAGCTTGCCGATTGCCTTCTATATCACTCTCAAGAAAGAGCCGAATTATATCAGCTCTCTACAGCTGTTGGTGGAGCCTAATTATATAGATAAAACACGAGGAATAGAGAGTCAGTTTACTGAGTCCACTGTTGATATCGACTATGCTACTCAGTTACAGCTGATGCGTAGTTCTGAATTGATTCAACGAGCAGTGGATTTGCTTCGTGATGACTACCCAGATATCACAGTCGGTGATATTAGAGGCTCCTTAAGATTAGCTCAAGTACTGCAGGGTAAAACCGAAACTAAGGTATTTCAAGCGGTCTACACCAGCAATGACCGGATTAAAACTCAAAAAGTACTGCAAGCTATTCAAAAGGTTTATCAAGATTACAACCTAGAGCAGCAGGAAATGCGGTTGAATAAAGGTCTTGCTTTTATCAATCAGCAGTTGCCAACAGCTCGTAATAATCTTGAGCAAGCTGAGCAACGGCTAGAGCAGTTTCGCAAGAGCAAAAACCTGATTGATCCCTCACAACAAGCTCTAGCTGTCAGTCAAACTCTGAATGGGATTGAACAGGAGCGCCGAGCCATCCGCGCTCAGTACATGGAAACTCAAACTCGCTACCAGGCTGTTCAGCAAAAACTGGCTCGTTCACCGCAAAATGCCTTGACCTCGTCCCGCTTGAGTCAATCTGGGCGCTATCAAAATTTGCTCAATGAAATCCAAAGAATAGAACTGGCTTTGGTGGAGCAAAGTCGGATTTATACTGAAGCTCATCCTAGAATTCAAAAATTAATTGAACAGCGTCAGAGTGTGTTTGCGCTCTTGCAGGAAGAGACTAGACGGGTTTTAGGGCAAGTTCCGACTAAACTGGTTACCACTGGCAATAACCTCCTGACAGAAGGACAGCTCGGTGGTGTGGATCTCAATCTGGTCAACGAACTAATCACCTCGCAAATTAATCTAGTCAGTCTACAGACTCGTGATCAAGCCCTGGCCAAAACAGAGCAGGAAATCCGTATCCAACTCAGGGAATTCCCAGCCCTGATTGCTCAGTACAATCGTCTACAACCCCAAGTAGCAATTCAACAAAATACTCTGCAGCAGCTACTACAAGCACGGCAGGAGTTAAGCATCGAATTGGCTCGGGGGGGATTTAACTGGCAAGTTGTAGAAGCACCTTTACCGGGCTCGAAGACCGGTCCTAATATGACCCAAGACCTATTATTGGGTGCAGTGGTTGGGTTATTTCTCGGTGGTGTGGCTGCCTTTGTGCGGGAAGCCATGGATGATGGAATTCATACCTCTGATGATTTGAAAAATCAAGTGGCTCTACCCTTGCTAGGTATGATTCCACAGTTGCCGGAAGGTAAAATCAGTAAACCTGTTCTGAATCTAGGTTTGAGCCAGTCCGAGAGAACACTTCCGATGATGGAACTGTTGGGATGGCGACCATTTCAGGAAGCACTGGACATGATTTATGTGAATATCCAGTTGCTCAATTCTGGTTCTGAGCTGAAATCCCTGATGGTTACGTCAGCGCTGTCTGGTGAGGGGAAGTCAACTCTGGCGTTGGGTTTAGCCTTGAGTGCTGCTCGTTTACATCGACGAGTACTGCTAATTGATGTAGATATGCGCCGTCCGAGGTTGCACCAACAACTTGGCCTCTCCCATCAGGAAGGACTTTCTACTTTATTGGAAGATGATACTGCTACACCCAGCCCAGTTAGTATCTCACCTTTGGGGTCAACCATTGATGTTTTGACTGCTGGACCAACCCCAATTGACCCAGTTAAGCTGCTGGGTTCTAAACGGATGAAGAACTTAATGGCAGAGTTTCAGCAGACCTATGATCTGGTGTTGCTGGATACTCCCCCAGTGTTAGGTATGGTGGATGCACTCCAAGCAGCATCTTTGTGCCAAGGTGTGGTGATGGTGGGACGCCTAGAGCGAGTTACTCAATCTCAACTCAGCCAGGCTACTGCTATACTCAGGAATTTAAACCTGATGGGAATCATTGCTAACGGGGTGAAGAGTTCTAATCAGAACTACGCTTACTATGGTTCGCGAAACAACCATGCTGCTATTGAACCACAGCAGCCTGTATCTGATCTTCAAGAGTCTCCACAACTAGAGCGTCAGTTCAGCAATCATGTCAAGTCTCGTTGATTTTTTTGTTAATTGAAAATTGAAACTTGTTAATTGTTAAGTAAGCATTCAGCCATCAGCCGTCAGCCGTCAGCCGTCAGCCGTCAGCCGTGAGCTAAAAGCTCACGCTACGCGAACAGCTGACGTAACTCAGCATTATTCCAATGCTTACCTGTTTGATTCAAAAGCACCTCAAGTAGCACCATCTGTAGCGCATTAGCTGATACGCGACACGCTTATAGCACCATCTGTAGCGCATAAACTGATAGCTAATAGCTGATAGCTGATCGCTTACGTTTAAAGTTTCAATTAACGAAAACCTGAGAATGATACGTATTAAACCTGACAGGATCTAAAGTTTAAGTTTTGATTTTCGTGAAATGGAGTAACTATTTATGACGACTTCCAGAATCATACTAACAACCTCCAAAATCTCAATCCTAGATATCGATGATGAGGCAGAGTCAGCAGTTAGTTCTTTGCCTCCCTGCAAGCTCAAGTGGCGACAGAAACAGTTGTGGGTACTCCCTCTCCAAAAAAATGAACAGCATTATCTACCTCCGTTGCAAAGTCAGTCTTGGTTAAGTAATTGCTTGCAACGCTCGTCGGTAGGGCTGGTTTGTATCGACCCCAATGTGGGTGAAACAGGGTTAAGAGTTTGGACCAATGCCTGTGAGCAAGCGAAGAAGAAAGCTGTTCTAAGAGTACCGTTCAACTCAGAATTGTCTAGTAGGGAAAAACTATTCCGATCTCGACTGAGGCGGGTGATGGATTCGAGTTTAGCTGCTCTATTGCTACTGATTCTGAGTCCAGTGCTCCTGGGATTGATGTTGCTGATAGCGATTGTTTCACCAGGACCAGTCTTTTCTCGGCAATTGCGGGCTGGAGAAAGGGGTAAGTTGTTCCAAGTGATTAAATTTCGCACTGAAGCTATACACAAAGGCCAAGTCACGTCTAAGATGACACATTTTGGAAAGTGGCTGCGTCAATATTGTCTGGATGGACTACCGCAGTTAGTGAATGTACTAAGGGGTGAGATGAGTTTAGTCGGACCACGTCCTTGGAAACTGGATGAGGTGATTCGGATGACCCAGGAGGAGCGGCGACAGCTGAGGTTGTTGCCAGGAATGATCAAGCTTCACCAGGAAGATATGCGATCGCATGTGTTCGGTTCTCAAAGTACTCCAGTGCTGTAATAGCAATCCCTGTAGGAATTGTGAGAATTTTTGATGCCATATTCCCTACTCCCTACTCCCTACTCCCTACTCCCTACTCCCTACTCCCTACTCCCTTTGGTAAAGTTAATAACTTCCTAACTTCTGAAGTTATTAATTGCAATTTTCAATTTTCAATTTTGATTTGCCTTTGCCTTCATCCCGTACATTAGCAAACTAATTACTCTAATCAGAGTCGTGAGGAATTGTGACAGACATTAAACGAGCATTAATCACTGGCATCACCGGTCAAGATGGGTCTTATCTAGCAGAACTGCTGCTGGCAAAAGGATACGAAGTCCATGGCATTATCCGACGCACGTCTACCTTCAACACAGATCGCATCGACCACATCTACCAAGACCCCCACAATCCACAGACACGGTTATTTCTCCATTACGGAGACCTGACTGATGGCTTGACACTACAACGCATTCTAGAAGACGTACAGCCGATAGAGGTGTACAACCTCGGAGCTCAGTCCCATGTGCGGGTCAGCTTTGATTCACCAGAATACACCGTCGATGCCACAGGTATAGGAACCTTACGTTTGTTGGAAGCGGTACGGCACTATCAACAGCGGATTGGCTCTGAGGTACGCTTTTACCAGGCTGGCTCTTCTGAAATGTTTGGGCTAGTGCAGGCTGTTCCTCAGTCTGAAACTACACCGTTTTATCCCCGTAGTCCTTATGCCTGTGCAAAAGTCTACGCCCACTGGCAAACTATCAACTATCGCGAATCCTATGGGCTATTCGCCTGTAATGGTATTTTGTTTAACCACGAAAGTCCCCGGCGCGGCGAAACCTTTGTCACTCGCAAAATTACCCGTGCTTTGGCGCGCATTGTAGCTGGTAAGCAAAATAAGCTTTACCTGGGCAATCTCGATGCCAGACGGGACTGGGGTTATGCCAAAGATTATGTCCGCGCTATGTGGCTAATGCTACAACAAGACGAGCCCGATGACTATGTTGTTGCTACCGGTCAAACTCACTCAATTCGGGAGTTTCTCGATATTGCCTTTGGCTTAGTGAATTTGGATTGGGAGCAGTACGTTGAAATCGATCCACGCTACTTTCGACCTGCTGAAGTAGACCTGTTGTTGGGTGATGGGACCAAGGCTAATACCATACTAGGTTGGCAACCTTCAGTGAGCTTTAAACAACTGGTTGAAATCATGGTTAATGCTGACCTTCAGGCACTAGGTATGATGCCTGTAACCTCTTGTAGTCAATCCGCTGATACTGCCTTTATTCGTCAGGTTGTTACCGCTGGTAATCCCTAGTAATGATATGCTCTAATCCCGTTTTTAGTAATGGATGAGAGAGATAGATAGTCGCGCTTTGGGTAATGGGTAATGGGTAACGGGTAATTGGGAATTGGGAATTGAGGAAAAGACTATTGCTGCTGTGAAACACCACGAGGAGAGCGCAATTACCCATTATCTATTACCTATTAACAGACTCATAAGCATTTAGCTATCAGCTATCAGCTATCAGCTATCAGCTATCAGCTATCAGCTATCAGCTATCAGCTATCAGCTATTAGCTTTGAGCCTGTGGCCAGCCTACTGTTCGCGCAGCACCTCAAGTAGCGCAATCGGTTCTTTTGAATAAAATAAACTGACCACTGACCGCTGACCGCTGAATGCTTACACAGACTCGTATAAGACGTTGTTGATGGATTAGCGTTGAATAAAATAAGCGATTATCCTACGGATACGCTACGCGAACGCACTGTCTTAGAACCAGGACTTACGCACCAAGACCGTTAAAACCTGGTTTCTCGCTATAAATCAAAGCTCCAGAGAATTATGTGATTGCTTCCGGAGTGAATCACTCCGTTCGTGAATTAGTAGATTGTGCGTTTAGTCACGTCGGTCTTGATTATCAAGATTTTGTGGAAGTTGATCAGAGGTTTTATCGTCCGACAGAAGCAGTGCCCCTTTGTGGGGATAGCTGGAAAATTCGGATGGGAGCTGAATTGGAAGAGTAAAAAAAAATTTCCTGATATTGTCGCGGAAATGGTGGAGAGTGATCTTAGTTTTTTTAGCTAAATATTGTTTAAAATCAGCATTAAATAACAATCATAATAGGTCTAAATAAAGCCAGTGAGTATTCTATATAAGATTGCTGAATTCAAGCTTATTGATTCTGTCATTAGGTTTACTAAATCCACGAAATTGTGGCAAGACAAACACTTCATAATAAGAGAGTTTAAATACCTCAAAGAAGCGGCTTTTATTGCTATTGCTTTAACGATACTAGCATCACTATTTGAAGGTTTTGGATTAGGGTTTATCCTAAACTTTTTACAAAATCTAACCGACCCTAATGCTACCCCAATTCAGACAGGTATTAACTGGTTCGATATATCGGTACTTGGAGTAAATAGACCGTTCAATGAGAGAATTTACCGGATATCTGCTCTAATTCTGATCACAACCTGGTTGCGTTCTGCCTTTATGTTTGGTGGACGCAGGTACAGCATGATAACTCAGATGAATTTGTTAGATAGGCTGCGCAAGAAGCTATTTGAGCAACTTCAACGGCTGAATTTGGGTTACTTTTCTCATAGCCGTTCTGGAGCGCTAGTTTACAGTCTAACTACCGAACTAGAAAAAATTAATCAAGCTTTTGATGTGACAGCTTTTATGTTGACTCGAGTTTCTCTTCTAGTTGTCTATGTCACATCAATGTTCTTGCTTTCTTGGCAACTTTCCATTGCCTCATTAATGCTATTTAGCCTGATGAGTGTTGGTCTTTCTAACTTGGTTAAAAGGGTGCGAGAGACAAGTTTTGATGTTTCAAAGGCAGGCAGTAACTTTACCTCAGTTGCTGTAGAGTTTATCAATGGCATTCGCACAGTTAAGGCATTTGCAAGTCAAGAATTTGAGCGTAGACGATTCTATAACGCTAGCGAAAACGTTGCAAACATCACTATCAAATCTGCTTCATTTGGGTATGCCATAGAACCGATTGGGGAAAGCGTAGCCACCACAATTCTGATCGGCATGATTATTGTAGCATTTACCATCTTCGTTCCTAATGGACAGATGCAGGCAGCTTCATTACTGACCTTCTTGTTTGTTTTGTTTCGTCTGATCCCGATTATACGTCTGATTAATAATGCCAGAGGGCGTCTTGGGGAATTCACCGGACCAATGAATAACATTAAAGAGCTGCTGAGAACGGACAACAAACCATACTTGCAGAATGGTAACGTGCAATTTTCAGGATTGCAGCGAGCCATTGAGTTTGCTTCGGTGGATTTTGGTTACGATCCCTCTAACCTAGTGCTGCACGATATTACCTTAACTATCAACAAGGGAGAAACAACAGCCCTGGTCGGTGCTTCTGGTTCAGGTAAAACAACCCTTGCTGACTTAATTCCCCGATTTTATGACCCAACCGCAGGTAAAATTATCATTGATGGCATTGACATACAAGAGTTTGAAATCAACTCTGTGCGTCGTAAACTAGCTATTGTCAGTCAGGATACATTTATTTTCAACACCTCTGTTCGCAATAATATTGCTTATGGTTCAGAACAGGCAGATGACGTGGCAATTCGAGAAGCTGCAAAACTTGCCAATGCATTAGACTTCATCCTAGATTTGTCTGAAGGTTTTGACACGCAACTTGGTGATCGCGGAGTTCGATTATCTGGAGGTCAACGTCAACGGCTGGCCATTGCTCGTGCTTTACTGCGAGCACCAGAGATTCTGATCTTAGATGAGGCAACTAGTGCCTTAGATTCTGTGTCTGAGCGCCTGATTCAGGAGTCCTTAGAAAAACTTGCTGTAGGACGGACAGTAATTACCATTGCCCATCGCTTATCGACCATTTCCAAAGCTGATAAGGTAGTCGTACTTGAACAGGGGCGAATTGTGGAGCAAGGAAAGTATCAAGAGTTACTCGAAAAGCGCGGTAAACTTTGGAAATATCACAAGATGCAGCATGAAGTTGGTCAAACAAATTAAGACTATAGCATTTCCAAATAGATCATGAAACCAAATGTTGATTTATTATAACACCAAAAAATATTCGCATCCTCTTGATGCAGTCCCTCATGGACGAGACCACCAAGACCGCGCTGCATCGTTCTTTCCTACTGTTCCCTGTTCCCTGTTCCCTGTTCCCTTTTTCTATCAATCATAGGTTTACATCTCAAATCAAAATACTATAGTTGATTGCTTGTCAATATTCTCGGAGGATTAACATGTTCATAATTGTTAGAAAAACAGGTCAATTAGGCAATAGAATGATGCTATTTGCCAACTTTATGGCTTTTGCAATGGAATACAACCTCAAAGTCATAAATCCTGCCTTTGATGAATATGCAGTTTTTTTTGAGGGAACCCATAACGATTTTTTTTGTCGATACCCTGCCCAACAATCAGTTCTTAAAGGCAATAGTCTTAAACTGAAAAGAAATTTTCATAGAGTTGTTTACCATTCAACCCGATTATTGGTTAAAGATTATACAGATTTTAAGTTATCCAATATCAATATCTTAAGAGATACTGGAGTACACAGGGGAATTATTTTTGATGACAACTTTGCTAAGTTTTTCAAGAAAAATGAATTGGCATTTATTCATGGTTTTTGGTTTAGAAATCCTGTTTTATTTTTGAAGTATGCAGAAACAATAAGGAAGTTTTTTACGCCAATAAAGCAACACAATGAAAGTATCAATAAACTCGTAACTAACCTAAAAAAAACCTGTGATATTCTGGTTGGGGTTCACATTAGGCAGGGAGATTATAAAAAATTGCTAGGAGCAAAATATCTCTACAGCACTGATGATTATGTGAACTTAATGAAAAAAACAGAACGTCTTTTTCCAGGAAAAAAAGTCAAATTTTTACTATGTTCAAATGTGCCCCAGGACAGAGATAAATTCTCAAAATTAGATTTCGCTTTTGCCAACAACCACATTGTAGAAGATATGTACTCACTTGCTCAGTGTGACTATATCATAGGTCCCCCAAGTACCTATAACATGTGGGCTGGTTTTTATGGACGGGTACCTTTGTACTGGATTGAAGATCCCAATGCTGACATATCCTTAGACAGTTTTCAAATTTATGATGTGCCACTAGATGTCGCTCCTCCAGTTTCATTTGCACAGTAATTAATTCCTTATTACAACCAGAGGCAAGATAACAAGGATATGTCAAACCATCAAGAAGCGCAAGAGCCGCTAGTCAGTGTTATCATCCCAACCTATAACCGCTTGATATACCTCAAGCAAGCAGTTGAAAGCGTACTCCAGCAGACCTACAAAAATCTTGAAATTAT
>NZ_JAAHIE010001109.1:0-1704 GCF_010671945.1 Moorena sp. SIO4E2 | reverse complement strand
GGTGACGAGGCTGACGGATCTTTTGAAGTATATCTAGCCTTACCATACCTAGCCAATTTAGATAATGATAGCTGGCTTCCTAGTGTTTCTGATATGCTTTCGCGGGATGGGCTAACAGTTCATCCTACTTCTGGTAATGTTGGCATTGGGACAACAAATCCTAGTACAAAATTAGAGGTGGATGGAACTGTCCAAGCCACTAGGTTTGAAGGGGATGGTTCTGGTTTAACTGGTATTAGCGCTGGTGGCACAAAGTGGTCTGATGGTAGTAGTAACAAGATTTACTATAACGCTGGCAATGTCGGCATTGGGACAACAAATCCACAATCCCTTTTGCAAGTTGGAGATGGATTAGGAGGTGGTAATCGCCCCTGGATGACAACAGGACTACAAGTTGCTTGGAATAGTGACACTGTATTTCTAGGATTGAAAGATGAAGGGGCAGATCGCAAAGATTCTGTACTGGCATGGGGAGATAATACGAATGATGCATTCAGATTCATTTTTGCGGCTTCAGGCGGTGCTGCAGATGGTCAAGAAATAATGAGGTTACAGCCAAACGGCAATGTCGGCATTGGGACAACCAATCCTAGTGAAAAATTAGAGGTGGCTGGAACTGTTAAGGCCACTAAATTTGAAGGGGATAGTTCTGTAGGTAATGCTGAGTTAGCCAATAACTCGGTGACCAATCAAAAAATTGCTGATAAATCGGTGACCAATGCCAAAATTGCTGATAAAAGTATTAGCATGGTTAAATTGGATGATGTTACTAAGAATGCACTGAATCAAGCTTCTCAGGTTCAAAGTCTACAAGGGCAAATCACAAATCTACAAGAGCGAATCCTAGTTATAGAACGGCAATTAGGTATAGTTATTTCTGACCCTGATCCTGTCCCTGATCCTGTCCCTGATCCTCGCCCTGATCCTGTCCCTGATCCTCGCCCTGATCCTGGCCCTGATCCTCGCCCTGGTATTGACCCTGGTCCTAGTCCTAACCCAGAGATTCGTGACCCAAACTCGCCCTAGACAGACCCTGAGCAAGAAAGGTAAAGCTAACGCTTCAAAGGTTACAAGCGTTACAACCAGAACATTAGCATACACTCAGTCTGTAAAAATTGCATCATCATATTAGTAGGAACGGCCAAGGAAAAGGTGAACCATATGGGTAATCAACGGGCAAGCCAAACCAAAAACAACCAAACAACCCCAAGGGGAAAAACCGTTCAAGCCAAGCCAACCCCCTTGGCTACCCATAGTCCGGTTCACCCCCTCCTGCAACTCCAACGAAAACTGGGAAACCAAGCAGTTAATCGTCTCATCCAGACAAAAATGCAAGTGGGGGAACCAAATGATGTGTACGAAAAGGAGGCAGACAGTGTTGCAGCCCAAGTAATGCGCATGGCAGCACCCTCAGTGCAAAATTCCATGGAGGAAGAGGAGGTTCAAACTAAGCCGATAGCGCTACAGTTACAATCCCAGGAAGAAGAAATACAAACTAAGCCGATCGCCCTACAGTTACAATCCGAGGAAGAAGAAATACAAACTAAGCCCATAGCGCTACAGTTACAATCCCAGGAAGAAGAAATACAAACTAAGCCCATAGCGCTACAGTTACAATCCGACCAAGAAGAAATACAAACTAAGCCCATAGCGCTACAGTTACAATCCGAGGAAGAGGAAATACAAACTAAGCCGATAGCGCTA
>NZ_JAAHIE010001108.1:0-1705 GCF_010671945.1 Moorena sp. SIO4E2 | reverse complement strand
CAAATACTATAATCCCTGTGTGTTCCAAGTTCCGATCAAATTAGAAGTACCGATTGTGCTCGACCTAGCTGTAGGTGCTAAGCGTAAGTGCTTTACTAAGTATGAGGAAATGGAGATCGAAGAGAACGGAGCGGGTACTGAGCCAGCCGAACCGGTTAGCACTTAGTCTGTTTAGGAATCTTTGACGGCTGGCTTTTAAATTCTGGGCAGAAATTAAGTCCTATCTCTCCTCCCTCCTGAGCTCAGGAGGGAGGAGTTTTATTGTAGACCTTAACCGTAAGCTATCAGCGTGTCGCGTATCAGCTAATGCGCTACGCGCACGCTACTTGATGTGTTTATGGGCACCCTTGGCCAAAGGCCAATGGCTGACCGCTGAGAGCACCTCAAGTAGCACCATCTCTAGCGCATATGCGTAAGATGGGCAAATCCCCAGACTTTCAATTTTGTAAAATCTCGAACTATTAAATTCTCCCGTTCCCGTAGCGTGGCCATAGGCCTGCATAGGTTTATTTTAAGCGTGATAGCTGACAGCTGACAGCTGACAGCTGAATGCTTACCCTTAACCGATAATCACCCAGTTAAGCCATCCTATTATCAGCTGCTGAAAAGGTACCCTCAAGGGTACTGCCAAGAGGGATTTAGATCTGACATTATATAAATGTGTTGATTGAAATTAATTACAGCAAGAGGTAAAACCCATGCCTTACAAATACCATAAACCCTGTGTGTTCCAAGTTCCGATCAAATTAGAAGTACCAATTGTGCTCGACCTAGCTGTAGGTGCTAAGCGTAAGTGCTTTACTAAATATGAGGAAATGGAACTCGAAGAGAACGGAGCGGCTACTGATCAGTCCCCCGAACCAGTTAGCACTTAGTATCTTTAGCAATCTTTGACAGGAATCTTTGACGGTTGGCTTTGAAATTATCGGCATAAATTAAGTCCTATCTCTCCTCTGTTTCCTCCCTCCTGAGCTCAGGAGGGAGGAGTTTTATTGTAGACCTTAAGCGATAATCACCCCCACCAATACCGAACCAGACAAAAATCGTAGGGTGGGCATTGATCAGGAAGATTAAAATTAGTGAGCCTATAAATTAAATGAGCAATGCCCACCAATACCGAGGCTAAGTTATGAAACACTATCATATCACCTCATAAAAGGTACCCTCAAGGGTACTGCCAAGCCAGAGTTAGATTTGACATTATATAAATGTGTTGATTGAAATTAATTACAGCAAGAGGTAAAACCCATGCCTTACAAATACGATAAACCCTGTGTGTTCCAAGTTCCGATCAAATTAGAAGTACCAATTGTGCTCGACCTAGCTGTAGGTGCTAAGCGTAAGTGCTTTACTAAGTATGAGGAAATGGAGATCGAAGAGAACGGAGCGGCTACTGATCAGTCCACCGAACCAGTTACCAGTTAGTTTCTTTAAGAATATTTGACGGCTGGCTTTTAAAGTCTGGGCATAAATTAAGTCCTATCTCTCCTCTCTATCCTCCATCCTAAGCTCAGGATGGAGGAGTTTTATTGTAGACGAAAACCGATACCCTTTATGCCCTGATCTGATCAGCTGCTGAAAAGGTACCCTCAAGGGTACTGCCAAGCCAGGGTTAGATTTGACATTATATAAATGTGTTGATTGAAATTAATTACAGCAAGAGGTAAAACCCATGCCTTACAAATACCATAAACCCTGTGTGTTC
>NZ_JAAHIE010001107.1:0-1705 GCF_010671945.1 Moorena sp. SIO4E2 | reverse complement strand
TTAAGCTATGCATTAGTCACATTTTTCTTAACATAATGGGACTTGACACCAGAAGTGGTTTTCGGGGAAAGTAGAAGCCAAGTCTGTGCGATATCATGCAGTCGTCGCAGACCCTGCCAAAGGGTTTTCACCCCTGGTTCACCATCTCTATTGCGCGCCAAAAATCCACCCAACTGGGCTATCCAACGCACACAAGTCCTCAAATTAGGGGGGACCTCAGGTGGGGAGGGTGTTTGATGAATAGTGCAGTAAAGCGCTTGCCACTCATGGGTTTCTAGTACCGTATCCCCAGGAGTATCAGGGTGGTAACGAGCCAAGTAAGTCATCCACAACAAGCGCCAAGCCACAATGGTGTAAGTGGCTAAAGCTCGGTGGATGCGGTCGGCAGTTTCCAGTTGCAGTTGTTCGAGGCGACAACCGCTCTTGAGGACATAATGATAGCGTTCAATCAACCAACGATAAGAGTACCAACGCAAACATTGCACCACATCCTCAAAGCAAGTAACCTCTAAGGTAGTCAAGAGTAACCAACGAACTGGTACCACACCGGGTGGTGGGTTTTCTTCTTCTGCTTTTATTACCTGTAGGCGGATTGGTTGGAGGCGCTCCCGTTCGGGATGAGTAGCTGGTGGTTGTAACTCAATGGTTGTAGTACGTAGGGTCAGGGTAGCTTGACGGGCAAGGCGTTCTGGATTTCGTCTGAGTTCTAAGGTCAGCTGACCACAAGGCATTACTGTTCCAATTGCTTGGTCAAGACGTTGGAGTTGTTGGTCTTCAGAGGTAGGTTTGACTGTACGGTTGTGCATCGCACGAATCAGAAACTCCGAGGAAGGGCGGCGCGGCAGCATGAACAACTCATAGATGTCAGCTTCGCGATCAGCCACTGTGACAACGGTAATTTCTGGAGCAATCAGACTCTGGGTAGCATCCAAGGTCGTTTTCCAACGCTGGCTCTCTTTTTCAGAGATGGGTTTTTTGTGTCGTTGATGCTTCTTTCCCAACGAGCGCGATATCCCTAGCCCAGACTTGTTGATGTAATACACCTAGAGGCACACCATTACTTGTACTACAAAATACTGAGTGAATTTTTAAGCCTCTTGCCTTAGCATTGTCCAAGTAACCCATACCCCTCTTCGCTGGATGATGAGTGAAATTCAGTTCTGTTGTGTCTTGAATGGCAATGACAATAGACTCAAGTTTTACTCGTTCTAATGTACGGCGTTGGTGAGCTGATGCGATCGCTTCCGGTTTAATGTAAGGTGATTTCCAAAACTCATAGGCAGCCTGGGTCGCAGCTAAGTTTCCCGAAGCTTGCGGCACACTGGCATTTGGTTGGGCTGCCAAATCGCTGACAATCCGCATCAACCGTTTTTTGCGACGTACATCCCCTAATTCAGCATCTTGCAGCTCTTCTACTGCCCAAGCTTTCATTTAAGTCCCTCCGAGTTGAGAATTTTTCGTGGCTCTGTCAGTTTACTCACTTCCATTGGATCATCCCTGAGTTCGTCAGCACGTTTTTGCGTACGCCAAGCTACCCCAAATGCATAATTCTTCTGTATTACATTATGAAGTACCCAATGGAGGTTGAATGGAAGAACAAAAACTCAACACGGATATGGATTAAGTAATATGAAGTAATTCCACCTTGCCTCACGTCCCATCAGCTCTCTGGATTGTTAAGAAAGATGTGACTAATGCATAGCTT
>NZ_JAAHIE010001106.1:0-1706 GCF_010671945.1 Moorena sp. SIO4E2 | reverse complement strand
ATATCGGGTACTGCAAGCTAGAATCAATCATTAAATGCTAAAGATTGCCTTAGAGGTATATGCTATTACCTAATGGCTCCATCATTATAACTGGGTATTTATTGCTGTTGGTCTAAGTGACCCCACTGTGACAGCTCCTACACTGACCTTGCAGGAAAGCGTGTAGGCTTCCCAGCCAATCCGGGTATCCCTTAGGAGGCGCTGGGCTTTAAGAACGGACTGCCCTTCCGCTCTATTTCGTATATTGATCGCTGCATTATGGTCTCGATCTAGACTACAACCACAATGTGGACAATCGTGCCAACGGACATGCAACTTTTTAGGAACCTTTTTGCCGCAATTGGAGCAATTCTGTGAGGTATTCTGAGCGCTGACTGGGTTAAACTAAGCCGATTTGTTGCCGCCTCGGCTCGTCTTCAAAACCGTACGTGAGACTTTCACCTCATACGGCTCCTCATCTTAGGAATCCTTGTCATTGGTACCTCAGAATGGATTGCTATCTAATTCTTTCGAGTTAATTTGCTTTCCGTGTATTTTGTCATGGCAATGTAGGTGTAGGAGTTCAAGGTTTCCTATGTTGTCCTTTCCTCCTAAAGCGCGTGGTAAGATGTGATGTGTTTCCATTAAGTCGCCGTCCCGGAAGGTGAGTCCACAGTGAGTACATTTCCCTTCTTGTCTTTTCAAAAGCTTCCCCTTTTGACTGGTCATTTCAGGATGTTTTCTCACACGTTCTAGCCAGTATACTAGGTTACCATCATATGGACTTCTTACTCCCGCTACCTTTTTGTGCCGTATAATTTTTGTTTTGGCGTGTTTTGGAAGAAATTGGTCTTCTGAGGACATGAATACCCAGTTGTCTACCTTGGGGGCTTCCCACCACTTCTTGGGTTTTTCCGTTTTGGTTCCCCAATATTTTTCTTTTATCCAGGATTTTGACTTGTTAGGATGTCTTCTTTTTGCCCATCGCCAGAGTCTTTTCCAGAGCAAATGGTCTAATTTTGAGTATGTTTCCTTACTACAAACTGGTCTGTAGTAATTACACCATCCTCTTATACTTGGGTTCAGGTGGCTTATTAAGGCTTCCTGAGGTGCTGCGTTATGGCGGGATATTGTGTCCGCCATGTTTTTGTAATGCTCTAGAACTTTCTCTTTTGACGGTTTTATTATGGTTTTGAAGCCTTGTTTTGACTGGTTCTTACCTGTTTTATATTGTTTGACCTTGAATCCGAGGAAATCGAATCCGTCAAATGTATGGGTAATCCTTGTCTTACTTGGCTTTAACTCTAAGCCCATATCTTTTAGCCAATTGCTGATGATTCTTTGACATTCTTCTATCACTTCTTGGTTTTTATGCATTATTACAAAGTCGTCGGCATATCGTATTAGGTTTAGGGCATTTTTGTTTGCCACTTTATTTCCTTTCATGCTTTCGGCATAAGTTTTAATGCATTCTTCCATTCCGTGGAGGGCTATATTTCCTAAGAGTGGGGAAATAATGCCACCCTGAGGGGTACCCTCTTCTGTAGGTGAGAATGTCCCGTTATCCATCACACCGGCTTTGAGCCATGATTTAATTAAACGTCTCATGGATGGATAAGTATTTAATTTTGTTAGAAGAGCATCATGTTTTATTTTGTCGAAGCATTTGGAGATATCGGCATCTAATACCCATTTAGGTTTTAGGCTAATACCTTTGAATATTGCTT
>NZ_JAAHIE010001105.1:0-1708 GCF_010671945.1 Moorena sp. SIO4E2 | reverse complement strand
GGGATACTCTTAAACCGTAATTAATCGGGATAATCCCGGATAAGACGGTCAAGGTGCATTTTATTGTGGTCTAAGTGAGGGGTGGTCATCGGCAATTGGAGTTAAGCCTGCCACCCATCTATTTAGACGTTCCTGGCATCCCGACCAGGAGTTCCTTGAAAGCCCGAGCAAAGCTCATGTTTACAATCAAGCAATCCAAGCTCAATTGCATCAAGCAAACTCAGTCCCATCCCTTCCAAGAAACGCGCGGTACGACGCAACAACACTGCCTGCACCTCGGTCTTACTCATGTACCGAGTAATGTCCTGATCCGTACCTCTGCTAAGGACATTTTTGGCAGCATTGTGGTCAGCCTGTAACACGACCCCATTAAACCTGGTGAAACTGTCCCCGCTCCTTTTCCCTAATAGGGTTCCAGTCACGGAGTCAATTTGCGACGTGTAACTAGGTTGAACTTCTGTAACAACCGACCCAGTCCAATTAGCCCACTTCTGTAAGGAGTCCCGCATTTGACCCTTCATCCAACTATTAAGCTTACGGGACATGGCCTTGGACTGACGTTTATTTTTTATTGGTTGTGTTAAATCTTCCGCAAAAACTTTCAACGATTCACCATTAAAAAGAGATTTAGAAGCGGCTCCTATAATGGCTTTAAGTTCCGATTGATTTTGTCTGTAGCGTTTATTTTCTGTCTTTCGACTAAGATTGTTTTTCAGTATTCGAGCAGATCTAGATGGATTTAGTTCCTCTAGCTTTCTATGAAGTGCCCATAGTTTCCCTCTATTGCGATTCTTGGCACATATTCTATCTGATTTCTTGGTAGTTTCTTTCCCTAGTCCCTTCCCATGCGCGTGACCATCCGAATCATAGAAAGCTTCGGTGTATCCCTTGTCTACTCCTACACTCTTGAGTTCAGATGGTATTTCTACGGTTCCATGGTCTACTAGAAAATGAATCTCAAATCTTGGCAAAACGTGATTATGTATCAACCGAATCTGTCCTTTCAGTTTTCGGTTAGATCTAACGATTACCTTGTTCCTTTTTCCTCTTCTCAACCCAGCTAACTCTAACTGATAAGTGTTGCGAGAAAGTTGCTTACAGGTATAACCTCCCTGTTGATAGACTATTTGGTTCTTAACCCAAGAATGCCCACGTTGGTATTCCTTCCTGACAAACCTGTGTAGTAAAGGATTTTCTAGGAAAGCTAAAGTTTTGAGCTGTCTACAAAGCTCTTTTCTTCTCTTTTGGTTGTATGTACCAGAGAACCTTTTGTAAATCCTTTTGACAACGGCCTCAGTGCAAGCTGCTTGTTGGGCTGTGATTGCTTTCGCTACATCACTGACCGTCCATTCCATTAGTTTTGAAGGTAGTCCCAGGGATTCGGGAGTCCTAAAACTCCTTACTTCTGGGTACGCCTTTTTCCAATCTAGTCCCCAATGGTTAATACTTCCCAGCTTGTTGTAGGACTCAGCCCTGACGATACCCAGCTTTTTCATTACCTGCAGCAATTCAAGTTCAACCGACTTTGTCATCCCTGCCACAGGGACGACTTGAGTCGATATCCTTTTTGTTACTCCTTCTTTTCTTGGCATCGTTAGAGCTGGATTCTACACTTCAATTATACTCTAGCGCTAAGTAAATGTCAATGTCCATTTTGTGGTATTAAATACCGATTTATCCCTATTTTTAAGGGTTTAATTGCGAGGCT
>NZ_JAAHIE010001104.1:0-1710 GCF_010671945.1 Moorena sp. SIO4E2 | reverse complement strand
TGGGGCAATTCGTTGTCAATATCAATACCAGTCCCTCGTTTAGCCAGCACTTTAACCTCATTGAGAATGCAATTCATTAAAACCCTATTATTGGTCACTCCCTCTTGACCAATTTGTTCCAGAGCTAACTCAACTGAAGCTCTGCCCGATTGCATTCCTAATGCTAAGTTATTTTTGTTTGTCAAACTAGCAAGAGCTAAACTTTGGTAAAGCATCGGATCTTTAGCAATTGCTTTGACGTGAACCCCAGCATAGTGAGTGAACGCATTTTTTCCCATAATGGGTAAAATAGGCGGAATTGAAATATGGGAATATTCACTCACAATATGGTATAGATCCTTAAGATAGTTAAACTCCCAAGGCAATTCTGATTCAACCATCTCGCCCAAATTGACCAACAATGTTGCTAAATCAACAATACCAGCACGTTCTCCTAACCCCATCACAGTTACATCGATAATGTCTGCTCCAGCCTGGTAAGCATCAAGAGCATTAGCCAGTGCTAAACCTCTATCATTGTGACAATGAACAGCAATTTTAGGATATAGCTGTTGTCCAGCTAGTTTTTCCTTCAAAGTTTTGACAAAATACGAGTAACTGCGATCGTTCTTAAATGGAGTAGCATATCCTGTTGTGTCTGCGATGCTAATAATATCTGCGCCTGCTTGTACCGCAGCGCTTGCTACTTCAATAACTTGTTCGATTGAGGTACGTGTCGTATCTTCTGGTGTATAGCGAATTAATAGGTTTGGGTTTTGTGCTTTGGCATAGCCAATAACTTCCACCACTTGCTCAATGGCATTTTCGATTGTAATTTGGTAGTCACGCTCTAAACGGTGATTGGCAACACTCAAGAAGATACCCAAAAAATCGATTTTACAATCTAATGCTTTTTGAACATGATCGATGCGACAAAGAGAGTGAGCACCAATCTTAGCATTCAATCCCGCATTAGAAACCAAGGCTACAGCTTCACAAATTTCAGGATCAACAGCAGGATTTCCTACTTCAATAATATCAATACCAATTCGATCTAAAAGTTGAGCAATTAATAACTTGGTTTCAGGGGAAAAATAAACACCAGGAGTTTGTTCTCCTTCTCTTAGGGTAGAGTCAAGAATCTGCAACATTAAGTTAAAAAATATCCTTTTCTGGTAATTAACTAAGCGTAGTCAAAACTTGCTTCCAGGCTTGAGGGCATCATAGAATTAAATGCAGTCGTTTTCAATATGAGCATGGAAAATCAGTTTACCACTACTGGGGTCAGTGGCAATGGCTTCTGTGAGGCTTTGTAGCTCGATGCCTCTGTTAGACAGGGTTTCGACCATCTCAATTAAATCTTTGAGTGAGCGTCCCAACCGGTCTAAACGCCACACCACCAGTACATCTCCAGTTCGGGCGATGGATAGGGCTTGTTGTAAACCGGGTCTGGCAGCATTACTACGACCGAATCTGGTTTACTCGTATTCCCTCGAAGCACTGCACCCCTTGATGACTGCCATTTTCTAAGATGTGTCAGGCAGTCAGGATAGATAGTCCCTGAAAATGAAAAATTACCAATCAAGTCGTTCAGGTTTCTATTCCGAACATACAGTTGCTCTGGATTGAACCTGGGTCCGTCAATATCTGTACCAATATATCGATATCCCATGTTATATTAGTATCTCCTAAGGTATAACTAAGCTTAGATTTATCTCTCAATTCAGCTCT
>NZ_JAAHIE010001103.1:0-1712 GCF_010671945.1 Moorena sp. SIO4E2 | reverse complement strand
AGAAAGCACAGAATATAGAAGATGCCATCGCTTGTTACCAACAGGAAAAGCCTCAAAGGTTCTGACTCTAAGAGCTTCTTGGTAACAAGCGATCGCTTCTTCTATATTCTCTGCTTTTTCACCTTTGATGCGGTGACCGTAAGCATTACCGAGATTATTTTGTGTATTTGCCCAATCTTCAGGAAATGCCTCAAAGGTATAAACTCTTAGAGCTTCTTGGTAACAAGCGATCGCCTCTTCTATATTCTCTGGTTTCTCACCTTTTATGCGGTCACCGTAAGCAATACCGATATTATCTTGTGTCCTTGCCCACTCAATAGGAAAAGCGTCAAAGGTATAAACTCTAAGAGCTTCTTGGTAACAAGCGATGGCATCTTCTATATTCTCTGCTTTCTCACCTTTTATGCGGTCACCGTAAGCAATACCGAGATTATTTTGTGTCATTGCCCACTCATAAGGAAAAGCCTCAAAAGTAAAAACTCTAAGAGCCTGTTTGCAACAAGCGATCGCCTCTTCTATATTCTGTGCTTTATCCCCTATGATGCGGTTATTGTAAGCAAGACCAAGATGATTTTGTGTAATTGCCCAATCAAAAGGAAATGCTTCACGGCTGAAAACAGTTAATGCCACTTCATAGCCAGTAATGGCAATTTCAATAGTGCTGGCTTTGTCACCCAAGGGGAATTCCGGAATTAGATTGCTGAAATTGCCAATAACTGCTGCTATAAACTTTGCTTCATCTGCTTCCGCTTCCGCCAGCTTAGGTATTGCCCAAGCCCGCAATATTTCTGCTAACTTATCATTAAGTTTGTCTGTATTTGCTTCCAGTAATTTCTCAACTACCTGCTGATTACCATTACTGGAAGCAATTGCTTGTAGTACCTCTAACAGAAAGTCGAGTTGGCCATCAGATGTATTGTCAGCCATTGCCATCCACTGCTCTACAATAGTTATTCAAAAAATAGACTTATTTAAAGCACCCTGGATTTGCCAATCTTCATACAAAACCTCATAGATTATAGCATTTCTAAGAAGTCAGAAGTCTGAAGTTAGAAGTCTGAAGTTAGAAGTAGAGTGGGCATCCTGCCCGCCCGTCTATTCCATATCAGTAGGGAACAGGGAGCAGGGAACAGGGAGCAGGGAGCAGGGAACAGGGAAGAGGGAGCAGGGAAAAGGTTTGTTCACGAGGCTCTGAGGCTCAACCACGGTATTCAAATACTCAACGTCGAGCCTCAGAGCCTCGTCCACGATATTCAAATACTCGACCACGAGACTCAAATACTCAACGTTGAGACTCTGAGACTCAACCACGATATTCAAATACTCAAACACGATATTCAAATACTCAACGTTGAGACTCTGATATTCGTTCACGAGGCTCTGAGACTCAACCACGGTATTCAAATACTCACGGTTGAAGTCCAGATACTCGTCCACAAGGTCCAGATACTCAAGGTTTATATTCAAATACTCAAGGGAGAGGTTCAGAACCCACTCAATCAGGTCTTGATAGCATGGCTTTTGAATGCGACACCTAACCGGATCTTACTTATCCCTAAACTGTTTCAACCAATTGGTCAAATCCACTTCGGTGTCTTGATGCAGTCGCTCATGGGGGAAACCCCCAAGACCGTGCTGCATCGCTTTCAAAATCTAACAACGCTTCCCCTAAATCCTCCAACTGGTCAAATTGAGGAATTATCCTTTGACCA
>NZ_JAAHIE010001102.1:0-1712 GCF_010671945.1 Moorena sp. SIO4E2 | reverse complement strand
ACGATTATTGTGGTTGAACCTGGGCTGATTAAAAATTCCACAGCACAATCGATTACAGCAATGATGAAATTAGATCCTAAAGACCGTGTCGATGTCAGATTAGAAGGTGTAGACAAAAGTACCTTTAGTGTGTCTTATAGTTCTTTTATGGGATTCCTGATTGGTCAATAGTAGAATTTAGAATTTAGAATTTAGAATTTAGAATTTAGAATTTAGAATTTAGAATTCTGCCTTCTGCCTTCTGCCTTCTGCCTTCTGCCTTCTGCCTTCTACATTCTGCATTCTTAATTCTACATTCTGCCTTCAACCTGCTAACCGATAAGGGCATCAAGAATAGCAACAATGTCATCGGACTCTTGCCATCGAATCAAGTCAATGACTGGTTCGAGGAAGCCACGAGGATTGGCAATGGTATTTCCGAGAATAGCTACTTTTCTATCAATGATTGCGATCGCGCCTTGGCGTTGTTCAGGAGTTTGGTAAGCCAGGATTTGGGCATACTCCCAAGCTTCCTGGCGACCTTTGATAATACTGAAATTAGCTATTTCCTCATCAGTTCTGCCCCCGACTAGATCCAGCAGCCCCATAAAAAGGGAAAATTGGTTAATCACTGGTTGTACTAATTCCAGGCATTCAGCCAGGATGTCATTAATTTGATTAAAGTCCCTTTCCAGGCTAGACAGTTGGTCACCTGGTGCAGTCTCAGCTGCGGAAATGCCTAGATCTAGGTTAATGTGGGCGTTAATTCCTAGTAGCAAATGCTGTAGGATAATCAGTCTAGAATCATTAGTTGCTTCAAAGGCTATCTGCCAAGACTTTGATGGTTTTGCCCCTTGGCGATAAGCCTCTAGTGCAGCAAGATAGCGATTCCCAAAATTAGTAGTGAATTCATTCATTCTGGGATTATCGTCGAAGCGGTTTTCAGCAATCGATTGTTTGATTTTTAGTGTTACCTGTCGATAGAGTGCTGGAAAAAAACCGATCCGACTACGCTGGGATTTAGCAGCATCAATAATAGTATCTAAACGTTCGATAAGCTGATCAATGTCGTTGGCTAACATGTTTAATTATCTGAAGTGTTGAATAGGGAGTCGGGAGTCGGGAGTCGGGAGTCGGGAGTCGGGAGTCGGGAGTCGGGAGTCGGGAGTCCTATAGACCAGGAGGAAAAACTCTACCGGTTGTTGGGTAGATAATGCGATTGGCCGTAGGCCACGCTACGCGAACGCACTTAATTCACCTTAATCCAAATCTCTTCCATCTGGCCAGATAGAGTTACTAATTCTCATCCTGTAGTTGTCAACTAGACCCGGAATAAAAACTGTACCGGTTGTTTCAATGATCAAGCCTACGGGATAATTAGCCTTAATCAAAACTCCCTGCTACCTAAAAAAAGACCGCTATCTTGCTGAACTTCCCATTTTCAACCAGCCAAAAATTGGCTCTGCTGTCAACCTTTACGATTAGCAGCTAGTTCCAGAAACAGATGTCATCATACTATAGCAATTCTCAATCGGGTTGGTTTGATATCATGTCAAGATAATTACCCTTAATAAACATCTCCCCATCTCCCCATCTCCCCATCTCCCCACACTTCCCATCTCCCCATCTCCCCACACTTCCCATCTCCCCATCTCCCCACACTTCCCACCCTCCCCACACTTCCCACCCTTAACCTGTTCCCCACAACTACCACAATCGGAAGACCACACTTC
>NZ_JAAHIE010001101.1:0-1713 GCF_010671945.1 Moorena sp. SIO4E2 | reverse complement strand
CCAACTTAGCACACCTCCCATACTTCCCTTCAAGACTCTCTAGGTGAGCAAAAGCCTTAGTATGATGAATGGCGGCATTTCGATTCAATGCCACAAATTTTCCTAGTTTAACTCCCTGCGTCATCACCGAAAACTCAAAAAACTGTTTTACCTTCACCATCTTTCCTAGCTCGACGCTCCGGCTCAGGAGATTTTTCTAGTGCGATGCTCCAAAAGAGCCGCTACGCGAACGCATTTTGTCCGGTGGGCATTTGTGCTTTGCAACCCCCAACCCTGGCCGAATTCACCTGAGTGCGATCGCACTACAGAATGCGATGCTCCAAAAGAGCCGCTACGCGAACGCATTTTGTCCGGTGGGAAAAGCTGGTTTCCAACCCCAAATTCTGCCCAAATTCACCGGAGTTGGGCATTGGTGGGCATTGCCCATTTAATTGATCCCTGAACAATTTTGATCTTTCTGAGCAATGCCCACCCTAGGATTGTTGTCAACGTTCCTCCTGAATCACCCTTTCCAATTGCTCAACCAGTGGCACTAAATCATTCGTCACCGTTTCCCAAACAATATCTAAATCGATAGAGAAATAAGCATGGGTCAAACGATTTCGCATCCCAATCATCACTGCCCAAGGAATATCAGCATGTCTCCCCCTACATTCAGCTGAAATTCTACCCGCTGCTTCCCCAATAATTTCTAAATCTTTGACAACTGCCAACACCAACATCCTATCCTTAGCTAAATCCTCTCTCATCTTTCCAGACATAAAACCGAGAGCTTCTCTTGCTGCATCCTGCATATGGTGCAAGCGAGTTAAATCGTCAATTGCTGTCATACTGCACCATCGCCTCAGCCATCACTCTGTCTCGAAAATAAATACTTAATTCCTTAGGAGTTCTTAAATCAATCTTTCTCCCTTCTACTAGTTCTGAAAGTTCTATTTCCATACTGGCTAACGTAAATAAACCAGGGGTTTTGCCTGGTTCAAATTCTACTAAAAAATCCAGATCACTCTCCGGTGTAAAATCATCCCTCAACACTGAACCAAATAAAGACAATTTGCGAATATGATGACGCTGGCAAAATTGCTCTATTTCTTCCTTGGGAATCTTAATTGGTAACACCGGGCTTTCACTCATTTCTCTTCTGGATTTTTATCAGGTACAAGATATTATTATAAAGCAGTTGCTAGGAGCAGGTTTATCTATATCCTAGCAGCTTGTAGGGTGGGCATTGCCGGTTTGCAATTCCCAACCCTGCCCAAATTCACCTGAGCAATGCCCACCAACCAGGGTACCCATACTGGCCAAATTCACCTGAGCAATGCCCACCAACCAGGGTACCTATACCCGGTTTCCAACCCCCAACCCTGGCCAAATTCACCGAAGCTTTGCCCACCCAAAGATTTAAGGGTATTGGTGGGCATTGCCCATTTAATTGCTCGGCGTTCAATAATGATCTTTATCAGCAATGCCCACCCTACAATTCTATGATTCTAAGAGTACCGGAAGTTTTTTGTAGGGTGGGCATTGCCGCTTTCCAGCCCCCAACCCTGCCCAAATTCACCTGAGCAATGCCCACCAACCAAGTACTGGTTTGTACAGTCGCAGTTGAGTTTGATAGATATGATCAACATTTTCATCCAGTAGATACTTAATGGTCATTTCCCTTCTTGATCGCTTCTCGTTCAGCCTTGAGTTGCATCAGCTTGACCACAA
>NZ_JAAHIE010001100.1:0-1715 GCF_010671945.1 Moorena sp. SIO4E2 | reverse complement strand
CTATTGGTGCTGCTGATTATATCAGTGTTACTCTGAGCAGCAATGCAGGTACTACACGTTATGCCGATATTGGTAGTAATCAGCTCCCGGAAGCTTTGCAGCAAGTGATTCAGAATTGGGAGACTATTGTCAGTAGTAAGTGAGGTGTCAGCGGTCAGCGGTCAGCCGTCAGCGGTCAGCCGTCAGCCGTCAGTGGTCAGTGGTCAGCTGTGGCACAGGCTTCGACGCTGTGATGTAACCTATAAGCTGATTATTGATAACTGATGGCTGATAACTGATGGCTGATGGCTGATCACTGATTACTGAAAGCTGAAAGCTGATAACTGATCGCTTACACTCCCTACTCCATATCCTCAGATTCTTCCTCTATATCCTGCCCAATATCAAAAATAATAATAAATTTCCCATCAGGCATTAGCCGCTTCAGAGCCTGCATGTGACCTTCCGCATCAGAACGGTTACGGAAACGACCAACAACTACTCGTTGCATCTTGGGCAATAACCGAACTACCGCCCATGGATAGAGGCGCTGAGAGTACGACATAATATTAAGTTATCTCCTTAACTGGGGGACTAGAGCCAGCTGAGAGGGTGGAAAATCTGCGGCTGGCTCTTACCGTGGAACGTTTTAGCGCCCACGGTAATTTTATTATAGCATAAATAATCTTTAATTATAACATATTTTGAAAAATTTTGTAACAAACTGTGAGTAGGGAACAGGGAACAGGGAATAGGGAATAGGGAATAGGGAATAGGGAATAGGGAGCAGGGAATAGGGAATAGGGAGTAGGGAGTAGGGAGTAGGGAGTAGTGGAGTGGGAAAAAATTATGTGTTCCTACTTATTAATTAATTAACTTAAAAACTATCTTGGATGGAACCTTAGAGGCACTCCGCATGCGATGCTCCTTTGGAGCCGCTACGCGATCGCATATTTGGGATATTCCTTTGGAGCACTGCGATCGCATTTCCCGATTAGCCCAAACTCTTCCATTTCTTACCGATTCCCGATTCCCGATTTCCTAACTATTCCGATATTGACGCAGTCGCTAATAGTGGAAACCACAGCAGTTGACTTGCTACCCACCCTTTCCACGCTTACCATACTTTACTCCCTATTCCCTACTCCCTCACAATTTTTATTTTTTCTATTAAACTAGTATTATAGGAAGAGTTAAGTTAAGTCCACTGATGAACAAGTGCGTTGGAACTACTGAAGCGGCATCTCTATTAGGAATTTCTTCTCGACGATTGCGCCAACTCCTAGAGAAGGGTCGGGTGCGGGGTGCCTATAAAACTGGAAAATTCTGGATTATTCCCCTGTTCAACCATTTGCCACAAATTACCAAAGGTACTCGTGGACCGAAGGGAAAATGGCGCACTAGTCGTCCTCCCGCATTAGCGAAGATTAATGTCAACCGCAATCACATTGGCTCGAATATCAAGAAAAGCCCTCAAGACCGCAAGCCAGTGATTTCAGTAAAACGAAGTGGTAGCAATATTTACGGCAACGAAGTGGAAATCCTTGGTCCGTGCAAGATTGTCTACAATCCCGATAATCCACTGGATTGTGGTGCTCGTTTGTGGATTGAAACCTTTAGTGATATTCACTTTATTTCTTGATGCAAAGCGCGAGTGGGGGAAACCACGGCAGTCGCTCATGGGGAGGGGCTGTGTGCGGAACCTGCGTCCGCACCTTGTAAGCCCCGTGGAGACC
>NZ_JAAHIE010000110.1:0-17288 GCF_010671945.1 Moorena sp. SIO4E2 | reverse complement strand
TCTATTACCTATTACCTATTACCTATTACCTATTACCTATTACCTATTACCTAAAATCCCGAAATTGTGTACCTCATAGCTATGAGAATTGCTATATAGTTCCACCCCACTATAAAAAATGAAAAATTCCGGGAAATCACTGATATCCCGGCTAGGGACTTGAGGATAAATAAGTGAATTTATCATTGCTATTAATAATTTTAATTAAATATATTTATCAACTAAGTAGTAGTAATTACTGAACTATTTATCAAGGGAATTATGATAGACGTTTTTCTTGAGTAAGACCTGATTATGCTTATTGTTTTTTATAAGTGAAAACCCATACTTACCGATAAGTTCTGATAGTAATCTTACTATCTAGAGGGTAAATCACCCTAGTAATAGGGAATTTCTGTACCAGTAGGGGTCAAAAGGTTAGTGACATGAAGCAGCAAAATCCCCCAGAAACACTAGCCCCATACAGTGCTCGCTCTCTATTAAGCCTATCCCGGGCAATAATGTTCTCCCAAGGAGAATTTGCACTGATTTTGGTGCGATGCAACTACGAGTTATTTAGGAAGCAAATATGGCAGTATGTTCGAGAAATTACAGAGCTCACCATAGGTGAGCTAATTCTTAACAAGTCTAGTCAAACTCTATTTAGTAATATTTTTACCACCCAACAGTATGGGACAACATCTGCCCTAATGGTATCGGGTCTAGAGTCAGTTGATGGCATCAACCAGGTACTACTTTCAGCTAACCAGGTGCGAGATGAATTGCCCAAATGCTTAACCTGTCCCTTAGTGGTATGGGTAACTGACAAGGGACTTCAAAAGTTGATCAGGCTTGCTCCATATTTTAAAAATTGGGCTACTACCTCGATTCGGTTTGAACTTACCATTGACCAATTACTCGCTTTATGTTACAAGACCACAGATGAAATTTTTGCCAATATTTTGGCTAGAGACTTGGGAGAGTTTTTGCCCAACAAGGTGCTTTCTTTAGCTTCCGATTGCCCCCGACGCCAAGAATTTGAGTGGGCATTACAGGATTTGCAATCTCATGACATCAGCGTAGATTCTGTCCTACTAGCTAGCAAGCACTTTATTCTAGGGCGAGATGCCTTTGAAAATGACCAGATTAATCTGGCCTTGGAGCATTATCAGCAGAGTCTAAATTTTTGGAAACAGGATATAGGAGAATGGGCAGGCTGGTTGTGCAGTGAGGCTCCCCATTCACATGAACAATATTATAAACCGGTTAAACAGGTAAACGGATGTACAACTATCCAAGGCAGAGCTTCGAAGAAGAGAAAAGAGGGCACAAGGGACACAGGTAACTGTTTCGACCAACGTCTCGGACAAACTAAGCACTCAATCCCCCCCTTCTCTCATCCCCCCCTCACCCCTTCAGGTTTAGAACGGCTTGGTTTAGTGTTCTATCACATCGGCTTGTGCTATTGCCGTCAAGCCCAGTTGCAAGGCTCCATCGGTTGCCATCAGTGGGAGCAAGCCCAGAAAAGCTTCTGTACTGCCATTGAGGTGTTTACTACAACAGGACGCTTGGACTTGGTGGCTCAGTTGACCATAAAACTGGGAGAAGTCCTACAACACCTGGAAAATTGGACAGAATTAGAAGCTTTAGCGCTAGCGTTTCTGGCACAGCCTCAAACTCAAGATCAACCAGTTCAGCTCTCTCGAGCCTATGGCTTTTTGGCAACAGTTGCCTATGAGCAATCCCATTGGAACCGTGCTATAGACTTAGCCCTCACAGCTGTGGGTACTCTGGAGACATCTCAGCCGACTCTCAACCCTCAAAAGCTTTGCCACCGAGGTTCCTATCTGCTGCTAGCGGCTAGATCTGTGCGTCAGCTGGGCAAGCCAAAATCTGCGATTAATTATCTTGAACAAGCCATAAACCTCAAAACTATCGAGCCCAATCCTCTACAGCAGCAGCCTCAGCTGTTCATGGAACTGTTGGAGGAATTGCGTACGCTCTACTTCGAGCAAAAAGCATACCAACGAGGCTTTGAACTTAAGCAACAAAAACGCTTGATAGAACAACAGTTTAGGTTTTCTACCTTTGCTGGTATGGCTCCGTTACAGAGTGTCGGGCCAAGTCGAGAAATTGATGCAACGATTACCAAGAAAGGTTTTTGTCCATCAGCCCTAGAAATTGCAGCCGCTGGACGTCAAACCGATGTCAATAGCCTGCTCGAACGCATTAGCCGCAATGACCACAAACTAACCGTGATTCACGGGACTTCTGGGGTTGGCAAGAGTTCCCTGATTAATGCTGGTTTACTTCCTGCACTTAGCTCCAGAATTATTGGTGCTAGACAAACTTTGACGGTGGTGCAAACGGTTTACAGGAATTGGCTCGGTGAGCTGGAAAAACGTCTAGACCTTGAATTAGCAAGTACAGTCCTCTTCAAGTTTAAAGATGCCAACCTTTCACCTTCAACCGTTCAACCAACCCCAAGGGAACGCCTAGGGCGAACAACCAACCCCAAGGGAACGCTTACGGCGAAAGCCATTCTCGATAAGTTGTATCGGTGTTCCCAGCATAACTTATTAACCGTCCTGATTTTTGACCAGTTTGAAGAATTTTTTTTCCTTGCCACCGACTTAGGGCAACGGCATCAGTTTTATGATTTTTTAGCCCAGGCCCTCAATCTCCCCTTTGTAAAAATAATCTTGTCTATGCGAGAAGATTATCTACATTACTTGTTGGAATTTGAGCGCTATAAGGATCTCAGTGTCATTAACAACAATATCCTGGATCAGAAGCTGCGTTATCACTTAGGGGATCTGTCCCCAGAGAATGCCAAAAACGTTATTCACTCCTTAACAGCAGTATCTCAGTTGAAGTTAGAACCTGCTCTAATCGAGGCACTGCTAAAGGATTTAGTCACCAATACGGGAGTGGTGCGCTTAATTGAGTTACAAGTCGTGGGTGCTCAGCTACAAGCGGAAAAAATTACTACCCTTCCAGGATACCGAGCTTTGGGAGATGACCCCAAGACAGTTCTAGTAGAGCGATCGCTTTCCCAAATTATCTATGATTGTGGGCCAGAGAATGAAGATGCCGTCTGGGAGGTTTTATTCTCCTTAACCGATCAACGAGGTACCCGTCCCTTAAAAACCCAAGCTGAGTTAGCAGTCTCCAATGGTAACAACGCCACACTAACTCAAATCCCCTTGATTTTGGAAATTTTGGTAGGTTCTGGTTTAGTCTTCCGAGTGCCAGAAACACCACAAAACCGATATCAGCTAATTCATGATTATCTAGTTCTACCGATTCGTCAAAAATATAAGCAACGTACCCAATCTAATATTAAAGTACGGCTAAAACAAAGTGAGAGTCAACTGTTGCGGGTTCGTAAACAACGATTGCGTGCCATTGCCATTAGCACAGTGATGGCAGTTTTAGCAGTGACCAATGGTGGGTTGAGATGGCGAGCCGAAGCTCAACGAATCAATGCTATGCTTAGTGCGCTGAGTGCCTCTTCAGAAGCTCTTTTCGTGTCCAATAAAACCTTTGATGCTTTGCTCGAAGGGTTAAGAGCCGCAAAAAAACTACAGCAGGAAGAGCAGCAATATCTACCATCTCGAACAGTAGAGGCAGATACCCGTCTACAAGTAATCACAGCTCTGTCCCAGGCAGTTTATTCAGTTTCCGAACACAATCGACTGGAAGGACATAGTGATATTGTTTCGAGCATCAGTTTTTCCCCAGATGGTCAGTTTATTGCCTCCACCAGCCGCGATAAAACGGTAAAACTGTGGCATCCTGATGGCAAGTTAATCCAAACAATTGAAGGTCATCAAGATAGTGTAACCAGCGTATCGTTTAGTGCAGATAGTCAGTTAATTGCCTCTAGTAGCTGGGATGGCACAGTCAGACTATGGCGTCAAACTGGGGAGCTAGTCAGAACAATTACCACTGATGCTGGTCATATATACAGTGTCAGTTTTAGTCAAGATGGCCAGATGATTGCTGCAGCTGGCAAAGATAAGAAAATTCGATTATGGACCGTTGATGGCCAATTAATTAAAACCTTTTCCGGTCACCGGGGTGTAGTGCGGTCGGTAAGCTTTAGTAGAGATGGCAAGATCATTGCTTCTGCTAGTGCGGATAACACCATTAAGCTGTGGAGTCAATCGGGAACATTGCTAAATACTCTTAGAGGACATAGCGCTCAGGTTAACTGTGTAGTATTTAGTCCAGATAGTCAGTTAATTGCCTCCGCTAGCGACGATCAAACGGTCAGGTTGTGGAGTACCAATGGCAAACTAATCAAAACCTTTCCCAAGCATCAGCGATGGGTCCTAGGTCTTGCTTTCAGTGCTGATGGTCAGCTGATTGCCTCTGCCAGTGATGATAATACCGTGCGGCTATGGAACCGTGAAGGCACTTTAATAAACACCTTTAAGGGACACAGCGATGGGGTTAGTGCTGTCAGTTTCAGTCCTACTGAGCCCTTTAGTTCTCAAGACAACCTAGCCCACAGCAATTCTCATATCCCTCTACAACCATCCAACCCTCAAACTGACCAACTGATTCTGGCTTCAGCCAGCCACGATAAAACTATCAAGCTCTGGAGTAGTATTAATCAGTCTCACGTGATTTTAAGAGGGCATCAAGATGATGTACAGGATGTAACCTTTTCTCCAGACTCTCAACAGATTGCCACAGCTAGTAATGACAGAACTGTTAAGCTTTGGGATCGCAACGGTAAGCTGCTCCAAACCTTGACAGGGCATCATGATCTGGTCTATAGCATTAGTTTGAGTGCTGATGGTGAGCTAATTGCCTCCGGTAGTCGAGATGGCACCGTGAAACTCTGGCATCGTAGCGGTACTTTGATTAAGACAATAAAAGCACATCAGGACTGGGTATTGAATGTTAGTTTTAGTCCTGACTCGAAGCGGCTCGCGTCTGCCAGTCGGGACAGGACAGTCAAAATTTGGGATCGCACTGGTAAATTGATTCATACCCTCAGTGGTCATAGTGAGCGGGTTAATGCAGTTAAGTTTAGCCAGGATAGTAAGCGATTGGCATCGGCCAGTGATGATAAAACTGTAAAGCTGTGGAGTGCTGATGGGAAACTCCTGAAAACACTACCAGGTCATCGCAATTGGGTTTTGGATGTCAGCTTCTCACCTGACAACAAGTTCTTGGCAACCGCTAGTTATGATAACACACTGAAACTCTGGCGCAAAGATGGCACTTTACAATCAACCCTCAAAGGCCATACTGATAGTGTGGCAAAAGTCCGTTTTAGCCCCAAGGGCAAAATTTTGGCAACCAGCAGCTGGGACAACCAGGTTCAGCTATGGCGCTTCGACGACACCCTGATCAAAACGTTGAAAGCTGGTGAGCATCGCGTCACAAATCTTAGCTGGAGCCATGATGGAACAGCCTTGGCAGTGGCTAGTGAAGATGGGACAGTGGCCATTTGGAATTTGAATTTAGACGATCTGCTAGATAAAAGCTGCCACTGGCTAAGAAATTATCTCCAAAACAACCCAGAGGTCAGAGAAAGCGATCGCCAACTTTGTCAGCTGATGACAAACAGCTATATAAAATCGAATAATTAGTAGGTTCGAAGCGGTAATGTTAGACTGGGAAATGGTGAATAGGTAATCATTGAACAACTAACGATGAAAACCAATGACCACAATAATTTTCCGGAGGGGAAGTTGGGTGGGAGGAAAATTAATAATATGGGACTGATACCCCCAGCTTCCTTATCCTTAGTCAGGATAGGTTATTTCTTGAAATCCTAGCTAGATGGGATTATGGTGGTGTGGTGTGGTGGTATGATGGCCTGATTAGCTAATCAGGTTAGTATGGATAAATAATATCCTCACGACCCTAATCAACAACACAGATGACCCCTAAAAGGCTATAGCCATAGGGGTATCTTAAAAGGGTTAGACTACCCAAAATTGAACAAGGGGGTGTCAGTCTCAGATTGATTTGCATAGGAGCTGTCTGGCATCCCCGTTCGTTAGATTTAACTTAGCTCCTTTGCATTAGTTTCCCGACCTTAAGCGAAAGGATTATGGTAATTACAAAACGTGGCCTGGTTCTTGGTGCGACAGCAGTAGTCCTAACAACTGTAGCAGTTACAGGAGCTGGTCTTCATCTATCTCAAAGTCAGGCTTTCTTTCGCGAGAGTCCTAAGGAGCTAGTTGATGAAGTTTGGCAAATTATTAACCGCAGGTATGTAGATGCTACCTTCAACCAGGTTGATTGGGAAGAAGTTCGCCAAGATTATCTGAATCGGTCTTACAGCAGCAAGGAACAAGCCTACAAGGCAATCCGGGAAATGCTAGAGCCCTTGGACGATCCTTACACCCGGTTTATGGATCCCGAAGAGTTCAAGAATATGCAGATTGATACATCTGGGGAATTAACTGGTGTAGGTATTCAGATTGCCCTGGATGAGGAAACAAAAAAGTTGATGGTGATTTCCCCCATTGAAGATACCCCAGCTTTTAAAGCGGGAATCCTGGCGAAGGATATCATTATCAAAATTGATGGCAAGAGTACCGAAGGTATGGATGTCAACGATGCAGTACAACTGATCCGAGGCAAGCCAGGGACTTCCGTGACTTTGACCATTCAGCGAGGCCAAAAGGTAGTAGACTATCCGATCACACGAGCTAGGATTGAAATCCACCCTGTAAAGTATAGCTATCGGGAAACTTCAGATGGTTATGGCATCGGCTACATTCGCCTTTCTCAATTTAGTGCTAACGCGGCCAAGGAGATGGGGGAAGCAATCCGAAAGTTAGAAGATCAGAACGTTAGTGGCTATGTTTTAGATCTCCGCTCTAACCCTGGGGGGCTACTTTATGCCAGCATTGAAATTGCTCGGATGTGGTTTGATTCTGGTACGATTGTGTCAACAGTTAATCGAATCGGCAAAGCCGAATACCAGAAAGCAATTAATCGCTCTCTGACTAATAAACCATTAGTGGTACTGGTGGATGGTGGTTCAGCCAGTGCTAGCGAAATTCTTTCGGGTGCTTTACAAGACAATCAACGTGCCATATTGGTAGGAACTAAGACTTTTGGTAAGGGCCTAGTCCAATCCGTCCGAGGGCTTGGAGATGGCTCAGGTCTGGCAGTAACTATTGCTAAGTACCTTACCCCTAGTGGTCGCGATATTAATAAGTCTGGAATTGAACCAGATATTGTGTTTGAGCTTTCGGATGAACAGCGTAAAGACTTGCAGAAAAATCGTGACAAAGTTGGCACCTTGGAAGATGCTCAGTATGCCAAAGCGTTTCAGATTTTGATGCAGGAAATTGCTGCCAAACAAGGCTCAAGGGCAGAAGGTAAAGCTCGTTAAGCCTTAAACCTTTCACTGATTGAGAGTGGGTCGAGTGTGGCAAGAGATGGGAGATTTTATGTTACCAATTCTCCCAACTACTTCTAATTGGTAATTGGTAATTGCTAATTAGTAATTGGTAATTAGTAATTGGTAATTGGCAAACACACTACGGTTATAAATTAAGATATTTTACTGATCCGAGATTCCTTGTTCCCCTTTCCCTTTCAAGGAAAGTATGATGTCGTAAGTTTATGTCTTAGTGTTATATTTGGTAAGTTATCGGGCTTTCCAAGTAGTGTATTCTGAGAAAAATTTTTGCTATTCCAGACTTAGTATACATTGAGTCAGCATTGTTTTGATGGAGCGGTCTTGTTGATAATTGAGACCGTTTTTTTTGTACCACAAGTCAGAATAATTACCAAATCATGAGGATCCTAGCCCGGTTCGTCGTCAGATCAATTTCCTTACTGAGCAAAAAGTAGAGACGTAGTATGCTAAATCTCTACTGGTCTGAAACTTTACTGAATCTTTATCAAAAGCAAACTGATTTGGTATTAATCTATGTAATTAACGTGAGTTAGTAAAAATGCCTAATTCCGTAAAGAAATAGGGGGTTAAGTAGATTCATGTCATTTAACCTCATAGTATTTTTTGATATCAAAAATCTACCACTTAATTAACCAGCATATGACTACCTCAAAGTCGATGAAAGAAAAATCAGTCCCTTTCATTCGAGCAGCAGTTGTTGTTTTAGGAACCTCAGTTGCTTTACAAGCCACTGCTTTAGAACCGGTGAGTGCAGCGACTTTTTCTGTAGGAAATAGCACTGGTGGTTTATTTGTAGCCGACTTTTTCCCACCAGGAGAAATCATAGATTTGCCATTTCCGGGTCAAAGTTTTACGCCCAATGTACCAGGTGATGCGGGGAGTGGCACAGCTCCCACATCCGGTTCGGTTTTGTTAAACTCATTTACCCTAGGCACTCAAAATTCGGGTATTGCCTATGTCTTTGACTCGCGATTCACAGGTATTCCTGCTGATTTATCCAGTCAAACGGTAGGAGTAAATGGTTTATTGGGGAGTAGTACCTCAGTCAGTAACGGTACATATAAATTTGCTGAAAATGGGCTCAAACTGGCTGACGTATCAGCAGAATACTTTGTTTATATAGATACCCGAGTAAACTTTGAGTTGGCCCAAGGAAACCCCTATACTGGTGGGACTGGGTTTGCTGCTGAAGACCCGATTAATCGTGATCCAACCTACATACTGGGGAGCGAAGCAGGGTTGGATGACCCGGATTTAGTGTTTTTTGCTAATTTGACCACTGTACCAGAACCTGTTTCAGGGCTGGGATTATTGGCCTTAGGTGCTTTAGGTACTGGTTTAACCCTTAAGAAAAAGCTAGTTTAGTTTGCCTCACAATCTAATTAGCTACAATAATTAGTCATACAAACCCCACTTGCTTCTGTTGTGGGGTTTGTTGTAAGCATTCAGCCCTCAGCTAATTGGCTACAGATGGTGCTACTTGAGGTGCTATCACCCATCTGAGCCTACTGATCAAAGAGGCTAGACTATCAATGAACCAACGATCAGCAGTAGTCCAGTTGAATAAAACTGCTGGAGACTGCGGAGCACTTGGCAATAGCGATCGCTATTTCCAAAAATCCGTGCCACCCAATCAGGGCCAGGGAGATGCAATAACTCTTTCCTCAGCTTTGCCTTGTAACTAAGCAGGCTTTCGGCTTCATCACCCAACCAGGATTCAATCGATTGGGATGTGGTAAGGGTAGCAGTCATAACCATAAGAGTTCATAGAAAAGTCACTCTACTTTTATTTTGACAATTTCTGATTGGGAAAGGGGCTTTAATAATAACTAATAATAACTGACTACTTACAGCTAGTTTGTGGATAATTTGTATTTCTATGGTAAGCCTCCATACAAATGACCCCTAAAAACTGATAAAAAATTTACGAATACTTCACCCTAAAGCTGGTATTATCTATACTCAGTTGTGTAACTAAATAGGGATAATATAAGTAAAGTTGTCGAAGAAGTACAACTGTTAACAAAAAAGCTAACCAAGAGAGGCGTGAGTGATGGCAACTACGACCATTTCCCAACGTGACCTTAACGCTCTCAGTGCAGAGGACGTTGCCAAGTTGGCTGCACGTCTAGAGCTGGATGATTACTCTAGCGCATTTGAAGGACTCAAAGATTGGCATCTGCTGCGGGCACTGGCGTTTCAGCGTCCAGAGTTAGCAGAACCCTATATCTACTTACTGGACATAGAAGCTTACGACGAGGCGTGAATAAGGGTAGAAAAGTTTTAATTGGTGTATGTGGGGGCATCGCTGCCTATAAAGTTTGTGAGGTTGTTTCTACCCTATTTAAGGCGGTCACTGAAGTAAGGGTAATTCTAACCCAGGGAGCTGAAAAATTTATCACTCCTTTGACTCTAAGTACCCTCTCTCGCCATCCAGCTTATACAGACAACGTATTCTGGCAAGCAAAGCACGAACGCCCGGTGCATATTGAATTAGGGGAATGGGCAGAAGTATTGGTGATTGCTCCTCTGACCGCTAATACCTTAGGTAAGTTGGCTTATGGCTTAGCAGATAACTTACTAACCAATACGGTTCTAGCGTCTAGTTGCCCTATTTTGTTGGCACCAGCGATGAATACAGATATGTGGAAGCAGCAGTCAGTGCAACGAAATTGGCAACAGCTGTTAAGTGACCCCAGGTATCATAGTGTTGGTCCAACAGCAGGACGGTTAGCATGCGATCGCATTGGTGCAGGACGGATGGCAGAACCAGAGGAGATAATCGCCTCTATCCAATCCCTGCTGTACACTGGTGGCAAACGAGACTTAACCGGTAAACAAGTCTTAATCAGTACTGGTGGCACTCGGGAATATATAGATCCAGTACGCTTTATCGGGAATCCCGCCACAGGCAAGATGGGACTAGCCCTAGCCCAAGCTGCCAGAAATCGGGGAGCAGTTGTCACCCTAGTTCATGGACCGGCTACTTGGGAAGCACCGATGGGTATCCGGACAGTTCCAGTAGTTAGTGCTACTGAGATGCATCGGGCAATGCTAGCAGATTTTCCCAATGCTGATTTGATTGTGATGGCAGCAGCGGTAGCAGATGTAACCCCCGGAATCTACCAGGATATGAAGATACCGAAGCATGGACTTCCTGCTGCTCTACCCCTAAAACCGGTGCCAGATATCCTAGCTGAATTGGGACGACTGAAACAGCCCCATCAGTACTTAGTTGGATTTGCAGCACAGACTGGAGATATTATCAAACCTGCGTTACAAAAATTAAACAAAAAGCGATTGGATGCAATTGTAGCTAACCCAGTTGACAAACCAAACGCTGGTTTTGGCAGTGATACCAACCAGGCAATTTTGATTGATAAAACAGGACGGCATCAACAGATTAATCGCTGCACTAAATTAGAGTTAGCTCACCGTTTATTTTATTTTATCCAAAACAGTCCCGAGGACAATAGTAATGTAAAGTATCAAATAATTACTAGATAACTAGTATTACTATAAGTAGTCGGACACAAGTTTTGGGCTCTTTGTAAAGTTTTGTAAGCACAGCCAAAACGCTTCAGGGTAAGCGCAAGAAAAAATTGCCCATAATGTGCATTGGCTGGATATCGGTTGAGCGTGGCTCGAAACCCCTATAATCTGGTAGAACTTTATTCTCAATAGAGTTGGCTTGTTGATAATAATGCCCTTTTTTTATCAATAAGCTACAGCTTATTGATTCTTGCGCTTACCCTGCCAAAACGCTTGTGGCACAATAATAAATAATAATTAGCCTTGTTGTTACATTTATTAATACAGAACTGTTAGTGATCTACTTTAAACTAGTAGATATAATAATTCCAATCAAAAATAGACTTTTTGTATTATGTCTACACGTTTATCTACTACTCTTATAATTCCACTTATTGCCTCGGGACTATTAACGGCATTCCTTCCTAGAGCAGCTAGGGCAGAAAGACCTACCTGGGGTACTGGTTCTGGTTGGTCAGCTGTTAGCACAACTAGCCGGACAGCTTGTGAATTAAAAGCACTCGAAAAATTCAAAAAGTACGAAGCTGCAGGAAAGTTACAAAACGGAACTGTAAGACGTTTGCGAATGTCTGGTGTAGAAGGTCGAATGCAGGGTAAAGATGCAATGTTCGTTTTACTTTGTGCCCCTGATGGAGATGCTGTCTATGTATTCGACGTTTGTCCTGTGAGTGTTTGTAGAGAAAGTTCAGTAATTAATTTGCGTAATGAATTGGGTCAAACGATGGTTTGGTAATAACGCCCAAGAACATTTGTGTTGGCTTACGCTATCGCGATGCTGTTGGCGAAATATAACTTCACACGCTGAAACCCTTGTGATTTAGCGATCACTCATCAAACCATTATGTAGTTTTGTTAAGCGAATAACAGCATAATAATGCTTTCAGAAAGCGCGGTTTTATACACACTATGTTCGGTAGAGTCCCTTTTTTTTGAGTTATGACCCGATTTTGAAAACATCGGGCATAACTCAAAAAATTGGACGGAATTGACCGGTGATATCGTCTTATAGATAAGGATACTAAAGACAGAACATAAAATTTTTTCCAAAGTCCAATCAACTGTAAATCAATAGCAATCCTAAATCAATTGAGAGAATGTTTGTTCCCTGTTCCCTACTCCCTGCTCCGAAGTCCCTGTTCCCTTTGCTAAACTAATTAGCTCAATGTTTCCACTAACTTAGCTACTCGTTCTTTAATTTCATCTCGGACACGGCGAAACGTCTCTAGTAGTTGCCCATCAGGATCATCAAGCTGCCAATCTTCAAACACATCTCGTAATACCCAGGCTTCTGGTAAATTAACACCACAGCCGCACAAGGAAATTACAGCATCATAGTCTTCAGCCTTGAAATCCTTTAAAGGATTAGACGTCTGGTCTCTAATATCTATATTAATTTCATCCATTACTTGAATTGCTGTAGGATGAACTCGGCTTGCTTCTAGTCCAGAACTAGTAACAGAAATCTTTCCTTCTCCTAAGGTTCTAGCAAACCCCTCCGCCATTTGAGAGCGGCAGGAATTTCTTTTACAAACAAACATGATTTGTTTCATAGTAATTTGTTAGTTTTTAGTTGTTAGTTTTTAGTTGTTAATTTTTAGCTAGCTATGGTTTTATTGAATATCCCTAAATCCATGGGAAAGTTGCCGATAGGCAATCACAGCTAATTGCGCTCCTACAATTGGGGCAACCCAATAAATCCATTGATGTTGCCAAATTCCAGCTACTACAGCTGGCCCCAATGAACGGGCTGGATTCATGCTGGCACCGGTAATTGGTCCGAAGCAAGCTGCTTCTAATGCTACGGTTAAGCCAATAGCCAAACCAGCAAAGCCAATGGGAGCACGGCGGTCGAGACCAGAGCCTAAGATGACAAACATTAAGATAAAGGTGAGTACTACTTCCAGGACTAAGGATTGAAACCAGTTCCCTTGTAGAGGCAGAGTTGCGCCAAGATCAGCAACATACCCCAGTGTCAACAACAGTAATGTTGAAGCAGCGATCGCACCAATGCATTGAGCCAGGATATAAGGTAACACCTTGCGAGCGGGAAAAAAGCCACTAGCCCAGAAAGCAAGAGTCACAGCTGGGTTAATATGGGCATCGCTAATATGTCCTGTGGCATAGATTAAAGCAGCGACCACTGCTCCAAAAACAAAACTGACGCCCAGATGAGTTAAGGCTCCACTAGTGATGTGATTAACCATGACAGCACCAGTGCCAAAAAAGACTAAGATAAATGTAGCCATGCCTTCAGTTACTGCCTCTCGCCAGCAATGGGATATTAAGGGCCCGAGAGTTTGTTTGGGTATCAGTTTGCGGATTCTCATTTAAAGGTGATTTAATTTATCCACAGCAGGAGGATGTCACAGTATTGGATTCCTGCTGAGAATTGTCGGTAATCTTGAGATTCATCTCGGGTGAAGTATCTTCGACGTTCACCACAAATACTTCCCAGCGGTTACCATCTGGGTCACTTACCCAAACTTTATCCTGGATGGCATAGCAACAGTGAGTGTTCTTTTCCTCTAACACCTCTAGTCCTGCAGCTTGAAAACGCTTGATCTGAGCTTGTACGTCTTCTGTCGTTTCAACCTGTACACCTAGATGAGATAATGTCCCACCAGAGTCCATGTTGGGGTTTAGTTCTAGGGTGAGATTGAGGGGCGGATTTGCCAAATCAAATTTGGCGTAGTCAGCTTTGTATTTAACTGGAGATACACCAAACATTGCCTGGTAAAAGGTGACAGATTTGTGAAGGTCAGTGACATTCAGGGAGACATGAGTTTTGAGAGTAGCCATGAAGAACCCTCCTGTTTTACTAATTAGTTAATCCTAATATATCAAAAAAAATTGATTTATTGCTTAAACAATAGTTAAGCCATCGGCTGAATTGGCTAATGGTATTGGGCTAATGGTATTAGGTACATCAAAAGCAGTCTAGACCCTAAGCTAGTCTGAGCAACAACTACGGGTAGGTACCATCACAGCTGTGCGACGAAATTCTGCCAAATATTGCTCTAAAACCACAAACTGGGGCAAATTCAGGCTGTAGTACATCCACCTTCCCTGTTGGCGGGGGCGAATCAAACCAGCTTGTTTAAGGGTTTTGAGGTGAAATGATAGTTTTGATTGCTGGACATTTAAGCGATCGCATAAATCACAAACACACAACTCTTGCGATCTCAGTAGCTCAATCACTGCCAGGCGCAGGGGATCGGAAAGAGCATGGAAGCCAGCGAGGATAGTAGTGGAGTCTGGAGCAGAAGTGGCTTGCATCAATTTTTATTGAATTATTCTGTGGGTTGGACATCGATAAATTTAAGTAATCGCACTTTTGGTTCAGATAGATTACTATACTTCTTAGCTGTGTCTTCTATTTGCTTCAGTTGTCCTAGTGCTTTGCTACAAGAGAAACCAAATTGAGCTTTGACGCGATCACTACCATCGTTAAGCGCAGTTCGAGATAGTGCCACAAATTCCGACAGAGAATAGTCTTGCTCAGCATTAAAATATTTCTTGACTACTAGAGAAGGAGAATAGCAAAGTTCCTGATAACCATCAGGCCATTCAATCTGGAAGTGAGTTTCAGGCATCTTCTTATCTGATCGGATTTTATATTTTAGACTTGGAATTTTTTATTTAATTAATTATAACGATAAACTTGAACAAAGACTTGCCGTCCAGTCAAGGGCTAACCTCTGCTTCCTTTTGCTTTTAAAAATACCCTTTCCCGCATTTACAGCGACCAATTTCAAAAATACTAAACTGAAGTTTCTGGCAATATTTCTCAGTCAACCAGATCCGGTATAATTGGAATCTGTGGCACACATATAACGTTTAGGCGACCCATGTAGCGGTCGCGGTTATCGGTAATTTGTGGTATTGAAAACACTAGCAATTGTTAAAAGTCTTTAACAAACTCTGAAACAATCTCATCCCATCGATATTGCCTAACATCGGATCAGCTGCTCGTTCTGGATGGGGCATCATACCCAAAATTTTGCCAGTGGTATCACAAATTCCGGCAATGTTATTTAGGGAACCATTGGGATTACCTATTGTCTCTATCTCTCCTGAAACAGTAGCGTAACGAAACAATACTTGACCATTGTCTTCGAGAGCTTTGAGAGTTTCAGCATCAGCGTAGTAGCGCCCTTCACCATGGGCAATAGGTAGACTTATAATTTCTCCTGGGTGATAAGCTGTAGTCCAATATAAATCATTGCGCTCTACTTTAACTGGAACGCGATCGCAAATAAAATGTAAGTCCCGATTTCTGACTAATGCCCCTGGTAACATCCCCATTTCGGTCAGCATCTGGAAGCCATTACAAATGCCCAAGACAAATTTACCCTGTTTAGCATGGTCTACCACCATTGGCATCACTGGAGAAAACTGAGCAATTGCGCCACAGCGCAGGTAATCCCCATAGCTAAAGCCCCCAGGGAGTACCACCACATCTAAGTCAGAAATATCGGTTTCTTGATGCCAAACCATCCTGGTTGGACATTGGAGTAAGCTAGTTGTAACATAGGCCATATCGCGATCGCAGTTTGACCCAGGAAAGACCACCACCCCAAATTTCATGCTTCCACTCCTAGTTGTGCTGACATCTCAACCAATTCAAAGCGATAATTTTCAATAACTGGGTTGGCTAAGAGCTGGTCGCAGATCTGATTCAATTGCTCTCGCGCCGTATCTTCATTAGCAGCACTCAGCCTCAGTTCGATATATTTACCAATACGCACCTGTTCTACACTCTCGTAGCCTAGCTGCTTCAGTCCTGACTCAACAGCTACACCGGCTGGATCCAATACGGAATTTCTAAGTGTAACATAAATAGAAGCCTGATATTTTTTAATCACAACTCTCCCCTTTCACTGTATAATGATAATGGATATAATATCAAGGATGAACGATCAAGGATTAAAAAAGTCTATCAATTAGGTTACTGATAGGTTACTGAGCAACTAGTATTTTTTTGAGCTAGTATTTTTTGAGCTAGTATTTTTTTTAGCTGCCACAGCGTGTAACTAGGGCTAGCCTAATCCTGGGATTTGGGCACAGCCGCGATCATTATTGCTCATGATCCGTTGATCATTAATCCTTCTTTACAGTTTGAACCAACAAGCACCATTAACATCAAAAAATTTCTAGGATATTAAAAAAAGATTAATGAAAGGCCAACGCACCCGCTCCCAAGAGCGAATTCTGAAACTGCTCACAACCTTGAATCGGGCTATGTCGGCCCAAGATCTTTATGTCGAGCTGCGCAAACGTAAGCAATCTATGGGTTTGGCTACAGTTTACCGCGCTTTGGATGCTTTAAAACTGGAAGGAATGGTGCAAGTCCGGACTCTTGGTAGTGGAGAATCCCTCTACAGTGGTGTACAAGAGGATCAACATCACCTCACTTGTCTCAATTGTGGCATGTCTATTCCCATTGAGGAATGTCCCATACCTCAATTACAGAAGAAGTTGCAAAATTCTTATCAATTCACTATTTTTTACCATACCTTGGAATTTTTTGGATTATGTGAACAGTGTTCTGTAACCAATGCTACAGAATATCAAGATTCAGAATGAGATAATACCGTAATCACCTAAAACAGCCCTGCTAACAGAAGCTTGGTGATGCTGGCGACGCCCTTACCTAACCAAAGACACCATATCAGTACAATGTACAATGTTCCATTGTACACAGATTAACTGTCGTCTACATCATTAACATAAAAAGCTTAAAAAGCTTAAAAAGGGGTGATAAGTACTGTAGAGGGATAGTCTCAATTGGCTTTTGCCAGACTTTCAGCCTCGAAGGTGCTAATTGATTTTAACAGGTGCTTGTGTTATGGCTAATATCAGGGAAGTTGTACAAAAAGCACTCAAAACTCGCTATTTGAGTGTGACAGAAGAAGATAAGCTACGGCAGCTTCTAACCAGAAAATATCCACTGGAAGACTTAAATGCCTTCATGAAGCTACAGCTAGCTGTGATGAATGGTTATGTTAAGCAAGAATCTCGTGAGATGTTCTGTTCCAAGGAACTTTCTCAAGGGATTTAGCTAAGACCGCGATTCATCCCACACCTCAATGCGCATTGAGGTGTGGGATGAATCGCGGACAGGAACTGTGTTGCATAGGTTGAAGAATGCTATAATGAAAATAGTAGGGAAGACAAATTAAGAGCTAACTGCCACCTACGTACCTCAAAATTGAACTTTTTTGTGTTGTTCCGGTGGGTCGGGGCATCCCGGAGACGAAACCTTAGAATAGGGTTTGAAGTTACCGTAAGATAAGGTCGCCTTTTTGGGTTGTAGGTTATGCAGAAAAGGTTTAAAACTATTGTTATAAAGGCG
>NZ_JAAHIE010000011.1:0-27797 GCF_010671945.1 Moorena sp. SIO4E2 | reverse complement strand
CTTTTCTGGTAAGATTATATGCTAGATCGAATGTATTGATCATGCGATCGCACCAGCAAACCTTACTTTTAAATAGTTCACCGGTCTAGTGGTATATCCTCATACAGGAGGCTAGATAATGGCATTTGAGTTATTTTCACGGGTGGCCCTGGGGGAAGATTTTCCCAAGCATAAGTTGCAGCAAGGGGATATTGCAACGATTGTCGATCACCATCCAGTAGAAGACGCAGAGGATGGTTATAGTCTGGAAGTTTTCAATGGGATCGGGGAAACGATCGCCGTTTTAGTGGTTTCCGAGTCACAAATTGAGCCATTAATGAAAAATGAGGTTCTGCATATCCGAATATTAGATGAAGCGGTTTGAAGCTACAACCGATCAATCTCATCAACGCTCAACCCCGTATATTGGGCAATATCCTTCAGGGGTAACGCTGTCGCCTTCATCTGTTTAGCAACGCCTGTCATAGAAAACTTCACACCACTGATTTTTTAGCTCCACCACTGCAAACGCGGGTGCGCTCACCCCAGCGCAAACTCGGTATACTGCCTCATAATCGGTGCCTGATAGGCCAAGACAATATCCTGCTTTGGTACCCCTAGCTCAACTAACTGATCTGCGATCGCAATCTCCGACCCATCATGCTGTATCCAAATCTTGCCATCTTTAATATCCACATGTACAGAACATCCATAAATACGGGTGATGTTATCTTTCCAACCGGTATTAACGATCTGGTAATGATCCCGTTCTGTATCAAAAATGAGCTGGGTTTGGATGGCCAGATTCGCCGACTTAATACTGGCGCGTTTTTTAAGCAAGTCCTGAATATGCTGTCGATACACATCTAGTTTATCCATTGAGTAATCCTTGGTTGCGAAATATCATAAACTACAATAGGAACCTGATTACGCTTGATCGACTTTTGTATGAAGGGATAACTGAAAAAAGCACTGTAAATAGTGTTAGGAACCGCAAGATAAAGTGTTCGATCAGGCTCCTCATCTTCTAAGGCAAGACGATAGTTAATAAACTGCCCAATTGCACCATGGAATTCTGAAATCCTTGAAGTTGATAGAAAGCTTTTAACTTCAATAGCTATTTTTTCATTATTGCGTTCAGCAGCAATCAGGCGTTCTGCCCCCAAATCAATGTAGAGATCGGTAAAACCCAGATCAATGCGATAAGGATCGTGGGTAATGCTCCAACCGTCATTGATTAGAGCATCCTTAACTAGATCATGGAATTGATCCTTAGCAGACATGGGGAAATAGGTACAGGTGTTAACAAACGTCTATCATATAGGTTAGCAAAAAGGGAATCAGCTTTTTTGATGGGTTAATTGGGTTAAGTACTGTTTCGATTTCGATCACTCCTGATATGAGAGTATTTTCCATACAACAGAGATCTAAACCTAAAACTCTTAGTTATTACTTTTAGTTATTAATTTCATCAGTTACTTCCTCCTGGAAAGAATTAGAAGCAAAAAGACCGCGTCCCACTTTTTTCCACCTCCCTTCTTTTGCACCTCGACGCAATTCCGTAGACAAGGAGTTTTTAGCACGGAGTTGCTCATCATCAGATTTGGCATCAAATAGTCTGCTGACAATCTGTTCTCGGTTAACCGGAGCAGCAAAGTTATCTAAGATAATCTCTACCGCTTCCCAGAAGGTTTTACCTCTAAATTCTGGATATAACATATCTCTGGGATTGCGCTTATCACCCTCCTCATCCTCTTGGTTTTTTATTTGGTTTTCTTCAAATGATTTCTCCTCTAATTCATCATCAAAAAAATTGACTTTGCCGACATTGCTATTTGAATTTACAGTGGTATCTTGTTCAGACAAATGATTGCTATTGACCTCATTTTTTTCCTGCAAGGCTATCGCTATGTCCGCTACCATATCAATATCATTGCTGGATAGTTCTGCTTCAAGCTTATCCTTAAAATAGGCAACATTTGCCCGCTTTTGCTCGACTAAATTATTTAATTTAAGAAGGTTTGCTTCCGCTTCAGCAAGTTCTTGCTGGGTTTGTTTTAGCCGATCTTTGATCCAATTAATATGGTCTTCTTGAGCAGATTTAATATTCATGGTTGTGAGCTGAATGTTTTTTTATCAAGCTTTTACGGAAAGTATACCAGTCTTTTTTTAGTTTTGGCAATCGAGCAAAAAATCAATAAAAATAACAAATAGTTATTTTGCTCAACCCCTTAGTATCCTTCTGTCCCAATCCTGCTAAAGAAAGGTAGTCACAAGTACAGGACTTAGGCAAAACTGGTCAACAAATCCTATAAATAGTAGGATGCATTAATAAAAACCGCTACAGGTAGGGTTGCTGGGGAAGTCCTGACTCTCATGAGTATGTAATAGGATTGCCTGTTTGCCTGCGCTGCGCTCTACCTTAAAACGCGATCGCTCAATCACTTTTAGTTATTTATATATAACTAATTAATAAACTATGAACCCAGAAGACTTTGAGGATAGCTCTATTGTACTTAAGTTTCATGTGTCACAAGAGAGTATCAAGTTTCCCAAGACTTACCCAGTAGATCTACCTGTAGAGTGTGTGATTAACCCACCCTACTACTGATAGAGTTTCGTCTCTAGTTTGGCGTCAGTCCTTTACCTCAACGGCTTTTTGCTGACTTCTGGCTCCTAATCAAGACTTCGAGCATAACCAGTCCAAGATCCTCTATCTGCTTCTTCTGTGCAAGTCAGTCCAGCTGTCGATGCAGTGTTAATCAATAGTTACCTAATATCCTTGATTAATTTTAACGTATAACGCCCCCTATGTAACTTTAAATCCAGCTCTAATTTAGATGAACTAGTTAATTGTTTGCTATAACTAAAAAAAATCTGTGATCAGAGCTGCTGTTACCTTGTCACAAAATTAATCTGTCGTCTGATTTTTTATAGTGAGGATCAGGTCTATTAATAAAGCTTATTTTTTGCTGAGTATCACCTAAATTTAACCTTAAAAATCAGCAAAATTATTCTTATTAAATTTAAATTAGTTTCACTAGCTTTAGCTCATAAAAAGTATTGTATGATGATCATCAACAAGCAATTGATACTGCAATTGTTTGTTGGCCACTCTCTAGAAAGCTGATCGCCCTAGGCTCAAGGCTGAATGGTTAACTGCCGTTAGCCGTCAGCCGTCAGCCGTCAGCCGTCAGCTTTTAGGTCACCCTAAACGAACAGCCGTAAACTGAGGTAACAGAGATTAAACCAATGCTTACTTGTTTTATTCAAAAGCTGTGCGCTTAGCGTGCGCTAATCGCTGATAGCTGATAGCTGATAGCTGATAGCTGATAGCTGATAGCTGATAGCTGATAGCTGATAGCTGATAGCTGATAGCTGATAGCTGATAGCTGATAGCTGATAGCTTACCTGTACACTTATAAACTTTTGTTAATTTCATCACCAAACAAGCCATTTAAGATAACCAGAATCTCTAGATAATTTGATTACTATGTCTCAAGTTCAATTGCAACGGTCCCAACTCATGATAAGTACAAGAAGAAGCAGTCAATCTCGTCCCCGAAACGTCATGAAGGGTTTAAAGTTAGTTTCATTAACATTACTGGCAATGGTGATGGTACTGGTGGTACATGCTGAGCCCAGTTTTGCACAGGAATCCGCTAGTAGTGGAGGATTCAATCCCCAAGAAATATTGCGCAATGCTTTGCAGTGGATTGATAGTCTCGGACCCATCGGAGCGATCGCATTTATCGCAATCTATATCATTGCTGCCGTAGCGTTTTTGCCTGGGTCCATCCTTACCCTAGGGGCTGGGGTAGTATTTGGTGTTGTCTTAGGCTCAATCTATGTGTTCATCGGAGCCACTATCGGAGCCACGGCTGCTTTTCTGGTTGGACGTTATCTAGCTAGGGACTGGATTGCTCAAAAAATTGCTGGAAATGATAAATTTAGTGCCATTGATGAAGCAGTAGGTCAGGAAGGATTGAAAATTGTGTTCTTGACTCGACTATCTCCGGTATTTCCCTTCAATCTCTTAAACTATGCCTATGGTCTAACTGGGGTTTCGCTGAAAGACTACGTCTTAGGCTCCTTTGGCATGATTCCAGGAACATTAATGTACGTTTACATCGGTTCTCTGGCTGGAGACCTGGCCACTCTTGGTAGTGGTGACGCACCCACCAATCCCACTGTCCAGTGGGCAATTCGGATTATTGGTTTTATCGCCACTGTGGCAATAACACTTTTTATTACTAATCTGGCTAAGAAGGCTTTAGACAAAAGAGTTTCTAAGGAAACAGTTTAGAAGGTTAACAAGTTGAAGGTTAGCAGGTTTAAGGTTAGGAGGTTGAAGGTTGTTCGCGTAGCGTGGCCTTTTGGCCAAGGTTAAAGGTTATAGGTTAGGAAGTTTAAGGTTGTTCGCGTAGCGTGGCCTTTTGGCCAAGGTTTAAGGTTGTTCGCGTAGCGTGGCCTTTTGGCCAAGGTTTAAGGTTAGGAAGTTTAAGGTTAGCAGGTTAAAGTTAAAGGTTATAGGTTATAGGGATCCGTTTAGGAATTGTGATAATTTTTGTTCCCGATTCCCGATTCCCGATTCCCGATTCCCGATTCCCGATTCCCGATTCCCGACTCCCGACTCCCGACTCCCGACTCCCTACTCCCTAATCCCTAAAAAAATTAATTTAATTTTGAACTATCAAAGGAGTTATTATAAATGTCAAGTTCTCAATACCAAAGAGTTACTGTCCCACCCATGGATGAGTATAACCAGAGGTTGGTTAACTACGTTCATCCAGGGGATTGGGTTAATCCGAAACCTGTTGATTGTTATGACTTAGTAGTTATTGGTGCTGGTACAGCTGGATTAGTTACAGCAGCAGGTGCAGCAGGTATCGGTGTTGGTTTGAAGGTGGCGTTGATTGAACGGCATTTGATGGGTGGGGATTGTTTAAATGTAGGTTGTGTCCCCTCCAAGTGTTTGATTCGGTCATCTCGGGTAGTGGCTGAGATGCGCAATGCGGGAGCCTTTGGGGTTAAAGTTCCAGATAATATTGAAGTAGACTTCCCCGCAGTGATGGAACGGATGCGTCGGCTACGGGCAGGGATTAGCCATCACGATTCTGCTCAACGCTTTAAAGATACCTATGGTATTGATATATTTTTAGGCAATGGTCGGTTTACCGGTGAGGATACCATTGAAGTAAACGATACTACCCTCAAGTTTAAGAAAGCGGTAATTGCTACAGGAGCAAGAGCAGTGCGACCCCGAGTTGAGGGCATGGAAGAGGCGGGGTATCTCACCAATGAAACGGTATTTTCTCTGACAGAACGTCCCAATCGACTAGCTGTTATTGGTGGCGGTCCAATTGGGTGTGAATTAGCTCAGTCTTTCCGCCGTTTAGGTTGTGAAGTAGTGCTGTTTCATCGCGGTTCTCACATTTTAAATAAAGAAGATGCTGACGCCGCCGATATTGTTCAAAAAGTCTTTTTAAAAGAAGGTATCCGTTTAGTCCTGGGTGCCCAATTGAACCGGGTCGAGAAGACAGAGGCAGGTAAAACCTTACACTTCAATAGCTGCACTGGTTTGGAAGAGTCGGTCACAGTAGATGAAATTTTGATTGGTGCTGGACGTGCGCCCAATGTAGAAGGGTTAAATTTGGAACTGGTCGGGGTAGAGTATGACCAGCGTAAAGGAGTTAAGGTGAATGATTACCTTGAAACTACCAATCCCAAAATTTATGCTGCTGGTGATATTTGCATGGACTGGAAGTTTACCCATGCAGCGGATTCAGCAGCACGGATTGTGATTAAGAATACTCTATTTTCTCCCTTTGGCTTCGGTAAATATAAGCTGAGTAACTTGGTGATGCCTTGGGCAACCTATACTGATCCAGAAATTGCCCATGTGGGGATGTATGAACATGAAGCTCAAGCCAAAGGGTTTAATGTTAATACTATTAAAATTCCCTTTAGTACTGTAGACCGAGCGATCGCAGATGGCGAAGAAGAGGGATTTGTAAAAATTCACCACAAGAAGGGGTCAGATCAAATCCTGGGAGCAACTATTGTAGCAACTCATGCAGGGGAAATGATTTCTGAGGTGACTACAGCAATTGTCCATAAGATTGGTTTGAGTAAGCTTTCCAGCGTAATTCATCCCTATCCAACTCAAGCAGAAGGAATTAAAAAAGCGGCAGATGCCTATCGTCGTACCCTCTTAACACCAAGAACTAAAACATTTTTAGAATTCCTGACTAAGCTTTCTTAGGTCAAAAGGGGCGTTGCTTAATAATGGAAGGATTTTAAGAGTAGGTGCGCTTTCCAATGGGCGAGTAAATCGCCCTTGGGTCGCACCTGTGGAATGGGCATCTTGCCCGTTCCTGATCTTTTTGCAGGATAGGACTTGGTCAGCTCTCCCCATTTCCCTATCTCCGGACTTCCTAGGGTTTCCAACTAATCCGAAGATTCGCTTGATAGTAGCTGACTCTAAGAGGTTGTCTGAAAAGTCTCATTTGCTACATCCAAGCCCCCTAAATCCCCCAATTTTGGGGGACTTCTACCAGCAAATTGATTCTTGTTCCCCCCAGAATTGGGGGGCTAGGGGGGCAAAATTCAGTATCAAAAAACTTGTCTTTGTACAAAGATGGCCTTCCTTTGATGAAACGACTAATTCAAGCTCGTTGCTCTATTACTGCTCCTCCTACTCTTCCGATACCTCTCTAAACCTGACCAAACGTCTTTCCAAAAGAGCCACACCCAAATAAAAATAAGCAGATTAAATAGATAAGGATGCCAATAACAGTAGTGGCGACACCGATGGGAAGCAATAACCGACGAGGGTTTTGAGAGCCAACTCCGGAAGACTGAGACCCACCAAACGGTTGCGGCGATGAGGCTGGTGCTGGGGAAAGTTGAGATGGTGGTAATGAAATCTCTGTGGGTTGAGGTTGCCCAGACTGTGGTATCGATGGAATCCCTGTTGAGGGGATTGGAGAGTTCTGTTGCGGAATTTGTGTCGATTGTATTATTGTCGGCTGTTGTACTGATTTGTGTTGTGGTACTGAGACTTGTGGGTATGACTCCAGAGCCTGTATAACCTCTGTGGCAGACTGGTAACGTTCCCTAAAATGGTAGCGCACCATCTTAGATAGAATCCTCTTTAAGTCATCGCTGATCTTTGCCCAAGGTTCCCAAATCACTTCTCCAGTATTAGGGTCTTCTTGAATTTGATTAATCGTTAAGCCAGTTACTGCCTGGATAGCAATCATGCCAAGACCATAAATATCACTGTTGGCACGAGGATTACCTCTGCCTTGTTCTGTGGACATATAACCAGGGGTTCCAACGGCAATTGTGCCACTGACCTGATTGTTCGGTCCGCGAATTTGCTTGACTGTGCCGAAGTCAACTAAAACCAGCTTATTGTCCTGATGTCGTCGGATAATATTATCGGGCTTGATATCACGATGGATAACTCGATTTTGGTGGATAAAGCTGAGAGCTCTCAAGACTTCCTGAAGCATTTGACGAACTTGGCTTTCAGACCAGCTTTGACCAGGTTTGATTTCACTGCTGAGGGTGTTTCCTTCAATAAACTCTTGAACCAGGTAAAACTCTTCATCTTCCTCGAAGTAAGCTAAAAGCATTGGAATTTGGTCATGCTTCCCCAGTCTCTCTAGAGTTTCGGCTTCAGTTCGGAACAAACGTCTGGCATTTTCCAAGGATTTGGGATGGTTGCTAGGTGGCTTCAGTTGTTTGATAACGCACTGGGGATTAGTGGGTCGGCGAGTATCTTCGGCAATGTAAGTTTTTCCAAATCCACCCTGGGCTAGGGTATCAATTACTCGATAACGCCGATCAAGTAAATCATTTGGCTTGAGGTCTGTCATAAAAGTTCGGATCTCGGAACTACGGATCACAGAATTACGGACGTTTTACACTTCTGGATGGATAAGTCCTGTACTTATTTATATATCTGCGAATTCTTTAGGTGCGACCCGTGGCGAATTTAATTCGCCAAGGTCAAGCGCACCTTTGTGATTTATAAACAGTAGCAGCGATCCCCTGACGACCTGACCCCCTCAGTACTTAGTACTACTGTCGAGATTGCATGGCAGGATTGAAGTAGAGCAGAGTTACCTGATTGTGGGGCAATCAGTAACAGAGCGATATAGTTGTTCATTTAAATGATTCACTAGTTGTCTTTTCTTTACCACATTTTATAGTTTTTGTCAAAATTATTTTCGCTGATCATCATTTTTTATATAGCGCTATATTTTTGATGCTGCCAAGCCATGCAATTCTATTCAGTAGATCTAAAACTGAGGAAATAATAAAAAATCCCCCACCAGAAGGCAGGAGATTTCAATTAATTACCTACAATTTAAATACCTAAAAAGCTAGTTTCAGCAACCATTAGCCAAATGCACCAGCTGTCGAGGCAATCAAGAATGCCGCGTAGGTAAGTATATAACCAACCGTGAAGTGGGTTAAACCAACCAGACGAGCTTGAACGATGGACAGCGCAACAGGCTTATCCTTCCAGCTAACCAAGTTAGCCAGAGGAGTACGCTCGTGTGCCCAGACCAAAGTTTCGATTAGCTCTTGCCAGTAACCACGCCACGAGATCAGGAACATGAAACCAGTTGCCCAAACTAGGTGTGCCAACAGGAACATCCAAGCCCAGACCGACAGGTTGTTCGTTCCAAACGGGCTGTAACCATTGATCAACGGAGCAGAGTTAGCCCACAGGTAATCCCGGAACCAGCCCATGAGATAAGTAGAGTTCTCATTGAACTGAGCCACGTTACCTTGCCAGACGCACAGATGCTTCCAGTGCCAATAGAAGGTCAACCAGCCTAAGGTGTTGAGCATCCAGAACATGGCGAGGTAGAAGGCATCCCAAGCAGAGATGTCGCAAGTACCGCCACGACCAGGACCATCACAAGGGAAGGCGTAACCGAAGTCCTTCTTATCGGGCATTAGCTTGGAACCACGGGCATCCAGGGCACCCTTGACTAGAATCAGGGTGGTGGTGTGCAGACCTAAAGCGATCGCATGGTGTACCAAGAAATCACCAGGACCAATGGTCAGGAACAGGGAGTTAGTTCCGCTGTTCATGGCATCGAGCCAGCCAGGTAGGTAAGCTGCACCAGAGCCAGCAGCTAAGCTATCGGGATTGGACAGCAGAGTGTCAAAGCCGTATAGCAGTTTACCGTGAGCCGCTTGGATGAACTGAGCAAATACTGGCTCAACCAGGATTTGCTTCTCGGGGGTGCCGAAAGCAACCACGACGTCGTTGTGGACATAGATTCCTAAGGTGTGGAAACCTAAGAACAGAGTTACCCAGCTCAGGTGAGAAATCAGAGCTTCTTTGTGTTCCAGCATCCGGGCTAACACATTATTCTTATTAGCCTCTGGGTCATAATCCCGCACAAAGAAGATAGCACCATGAGCGAATGCTCCAACCATCAAGAAACCAGCAATGTACTGATGGTGAGTATACAGTGCTGCCATCGTGGTGTGATCCTTGGCTATGAATGCATAGGACGGCAGCGCATACATATGTTGGGCTACCAAGGAACAAACCACACCCAAACAAGCCAGAGCTAACCCTAACTGGAAGTGGAGAGAGTTGTTGATAGTGTCATATAGACCCTTGTGACCCTCACCTAACATGCCCCCAAAGGGAGTACTTGCCGGGGGATTGTGGGCACTATGAATCTCCTTGATGCTGTGACCAATACCCCAGTTGGTGCGGTACATATGACCGGCAATGATGAAGATCACTGCGATCGCCAAGTGGTGATGAGCGATATCGGTCAGCCACAAGGACTCAGTCTGGGGATGGAAGCCACCCAAGAAGGTCAGAATCGCTGTCCCTGCACCGTCAGAGGTACCAAAGATGTGTCCAGCGGTATCTGGGTTCTGGGCATAGACTCCCCAATTCCCGGTAAAGAAAGGTCCTAATCCAGCTGCATGGGGTTTGACACTCAGGAAGTTATCCCAACCAACCCGCTGTCCGCGAGATGCGGGGATAGCCACGTGAATCAAGTGACCTGCCCAAGCTAAGGAGCTAACACCAAACAAACCTGCCAAGTGGTGATTCAGCCTAGACTCTGCATTCTTGAACCAGCTCAAGCTGGGGCGGAATTTAGGCTGTAAGTGCAACCAACCTGCAAACAGTAATAGGGATGACAACAATAACAAGAACATGGCACCACCATGCAGTTGGTTATTGGTTGTCATGCCAATGGTGTAAAACCAGTGGTAAACACCGGAGTAGGCGATGTTTACGGGGCTAGAAGCACCAGCTTGGGTGAAGGCATCAATTGCCCCTGAGCCAAATTGGGGATCCCAAATCGCGTGGGCGATGGGCTTGACAGTTTCAGGATCTTTAATCCACTCTTCAAAGTTACCTTGCCAGGCGACGTGGAACAGGGTGCCAGAAGTCCACAAGAAAATGATTGCAAGATGGCCGAAGTGAGAAGCAAAAATCTTTTGATATAGATTCTCCTCGGTCATGCCATCATGGCTTTCAAAGTCATGGGCTGTGGCAATCCCGTACCAGATTCGACGTGTTGTCGGATCTTGAGCGAGGTCCTGGCTAAATTTTGGAAATTTTGTTGCCATATGCTTTAAGGAAATTCTCCTCGCTGACCTATGAGACTTATGCAATCATGCTGCTCATTGTTTTTTCTTAATTAACCCCCTGGAACCGAAGTTCCAGGTTGCTTAGGGTATCGACAGGCGAGACACAGGTTATGGTATCCCACTCAAGGTTTGGCATCGATTCCTGGTAAGCAGTTATCCCACTGACAGGATGCGTGCTAGGAAGAATGACCAGGTAACGACGATTCCTCCCAGGAGGTAGTGAGCTACCCCCACAGCCCGACCCTGAGTGATGCTCAGAGCACGAGGCTGAATCGATGGGGCTACTTTCAATTTATTATGAGCCCAAACGATGGATTCGATCAGTTCTTGCCAGTACCCACGACCACTAAATAGGAACATCAGGCTAAAGGCAAAGACGAAGTGACCAGCTAGGAACATTATGCCGTATGCCGACAGAGCTGAGCCGTAAGATGTGATTACATTTGAGGCTTGTGCCCACAAAAAGTCCCGTAACCAGCCATTGATGGTGATCGCACTTTGGGCAAAGTTGCCATTGGCAATGTGAGACACAGTCCCATCCGGGAATACTGTTCCCCAGACATCAGATTGCATCTTCCAGCTGAAGTGGAAAATAACCACAGAGATGCAGTTATACATCCAGAACAAGCCTAGGAACACATGATCCCAACCGGATACCTGGCAGGTACCGCCACGACCTGGACCATCGCAGGGGAAGCGGAAGCCTAGCTCAGATTTATCGGGGATCAGACGTGACGAACGGGCAAACAGTACCCCTTTGAGCAGAATTAGTACAGTGACATGGATGGTGAACGCATGGATATGGTGGACCATAAAGTCCGCAGTACCCAGCTCAATCGGCATCATTGCCACTTTACCCCCTACTTCTACCATGCCTCCGCCAAAGGCATAGCTAACGGTTTCCAAAGCATTGGGAGCAGTTCCTCCCGGCGCTAGGTTGTGGATGTTTTGAATCCACTGGGCAAAGATTGGCTGTAGCTGAATCGCCGTATCAGAGAACATATCCTGAGGGCGACCCAAAGCCCGCATCGTATCGTTGTGAACGTACAGACCAAAGGCATGGAAACCCAACCAGATACACACCCAGTTCAGGTGAGAGATAATTGCATCCCGGTGACGGATAGCCCTGTCTAGTAGGTTGTTCACATTCTTGGCTGGGTCATAGTCCCGCACCATGAAAATAGCACCATGGGCTGCACCTCCTACAATACAGAAGGCACCAATCCACATATGGTGGGTGAATAGGGACAGCTGAGTACCATAGTCTGTGGCAATGTACGGATACGGAGGCATCGCGTACATATGATGAGCCACAATGATGCTCAGGGAGCCTACCATAGCTAGGTTAATGGCTAGCTGGGCATGCCAAGAAGTAGTCAGGATTTCATAAAGACCTTTGTGTCCTTCGCCAGTGAACGGACCCTTATGAGCCTCTAGAATTTCCTTCATGCTATGACCAACACCGTAGGTATTACGGTACATGTGGCCAGCAATGATGAACAGGACTCCTAGAGCTAAGTGATGGTGAGCGGTATCTGACAACCACAATCCACCGGTTACTGGATTCAGACCACCATGGAAGGTGAGGAAGTCAGAGTAGACGCCCCAGTTCAGGGTGAAGAAGGGGGTTATGCCCTTAGCAAAACTGGGATAAAGATCTGCCATCAAGCCCTGATTGAATAAGAACTCATGGGGCAGTGGAATCTCACTAGGAGCCACCCCAGAATCCAAGAGCTTGTTGATGGGCAAAGACACATGGATCTGGTGACCTGCCCAACTTAGGCAGCCGCAGCCCAGTAGCACAGCTAAGTGGTGGTTCATCATCGACTCCACGCTCTGGAACCATGACAGTTTCGGAGCCTTCTTGTGGTAGTGGAACCAGCCAGCAAATAGCATCAGGGCTGCCATTACCAAACCACCAATAGCTGTTGCGTACAGTTGGGTGCTATTGGTGATACCGGAAGCACGCCACAGCTGGAAGAAACCAGAGGTGATTTGGATGCCGTGGAAGCCCCCACCAACATCCCCATTCAAAATGCCTTGACCAACAACGGGCCAAACCACTTGAGCACTGGGCTTAATACTAGTGGGATCACTCAGCCATGCCTCGTAGTTAGAAAAACGAGCACCATGGAAGTACATGCCGCTCAACCAGACAAAGACAACGGCTAGGTGACCGAAGTGTGCACTAAATATTTTGCGAGAAACGTCTTCTAAGTCACTGGTATGACTATCGAAATCATGAGCGTTAGCGTGAAGGTTCCAAATCCAAGTGGTGGTTTTGGGACCTCTCGCTAGGGTTCGATCAAAATGACCTGGCTTACCCCACTTCTCAAAGGAAGCTGGTACCGGGTCGTTATCGACCTCGAGTGGCATGAGGAATCTCCTCTCTAGACAAGGAACGACTAATACCCCTAGGGGAGTTTTATTTTTATGGATAAGAAAGCACTTTTTTAATCACTGCTTTCTAACCGAAGCAAGGACCTGTTCTGAATTTACGTCAAAACGGATACCTCCCTTAGAAGATAATAGGTCTTGCTTCAGGCGCTTTTTGAATTCAGTTAAAAATAGTTAACAATTTTTTGGATAATCGTTAACTATTCTCAATTAGCAGTATTAATAGGTATACCACTGTTTGTGTCTAAGCCGCCATCACAACAAATCAAAACTAACTATAGAAAAATTCAATGATAATTTTTTCAAAATGTTAAAAAATGTAAATAAATGCTAAATATTTTTTGAAAAAAGTGTCCCCGATCTAGACGGACGACCCTCAAGGGTTGAAGGTGTAGGGGTATGGTTGATAGAGAAGCGGAAGATTTATAGAAAAGCGGAACACTTGGAAGAGCGGTGGGACCCAGGCTAGGTAACCTTGCCAAGGAAATGCGCACCAAGAGGGGGAAAGTTAGAACAGACTTGATCATCCTGCCAATAGGCAACCCCAACGCTCATAGACCAACACCTAAAGACAAGGAGCAAGACTAGAGGTCAACCTGTAAGTTAAGATTAAAGGCTGGTGATCAAAGGAGATGGCTTGTTGGGTAGGAACAGCCAGATAATCATGGTGAAAAGACTTTTTTTCTTCCTAATCACAACGATTTTAGTTTGGGGTCTGGTGGCCTGCGGTAGCGATCGCATCAAGACATCGAAGCGGTTTGGCATCGATGCCAGCTCCCAAACCAACCAAGTTAATCAGTTATCAGAAGTAGGGCCACCCCTAGCTATTCAAGAGCTTAGTCAGAGCCTAGAGGCTTACCAGCCTCAAGTCATCATTGTCAGACCTGGTGATGACATGGTGCTTGAAGATACAACAGTATCAGTGAAATTTCAGGTTCAGGACTTGCCAATTTTCCAAGATCCCGATCTAGGTATAGGTCCTCATCTGAACGTCATCCTGGACAACCAACCTTACCAAGCCATCTATGACCTAGACCAACTTCTAATCCTAGAGGATTTATCCCCTGGCACCCATACCCTGCGGGCATTTGCCTCTCGCCCCTGGGATGAGAGCTTCAAAAATCAAGGTGCCTATGCCCAGACCACATTTCATATCTTTACTAAAACTGACGACAACAACCCAGATCCAGCGCTGCCACTCCTAACTTACAACGTTCCAAAAGGCGACTACGGAGCAGAGCCGATTCTGCTGGACTTCTATTTGACGAATACCCCCTTGAGTAATACCCCTCTCCAGCTAGTGGCTCAAGACAATCTAGATGATGATAGTGTTGATTGGCAGATTCGGGTTACTGTGAACGGTCAAAGTTTCCTACTCGACCGTTGGGAATCGATTTATCTGACAGGGTTTAAAGAGGGCAAAAACTGGGTAGAGTTAGAGTTTCTCGATGGACAGGGCAACCCAGTCAAGAATGTTTTCAACAACACAGTACAGGTGATTAACTACCAGCCTAACGGTGAAGACACCCTTTCCCACCTAGTATTGGGTCAACTCTCGGCTGAGCAAGCTGGTGGTATTGTAGACCCCAACTATCAGCCACCGGCAACCCCAATACCTGTACCAGAAGAGACACCAGCTCCGAGTCCATCATTGACTACTTCGCCTACAGTAGAGCCAACACCAATACCCTCGGTTGTTCCGATAGTTGAAGAACCTCTCACCTCTGAACCGACCTCCTTAGAACAAGAAACTACAGAAGAAGACACTACACCACCAGGGGAATTAGCACCCACTGAAACAGAGCAAATACCAGAACTAGAGGAATCTGTAACACCCAGTGAACTACCAATAACTCTGGAGGAACCAACTCCTGAGGTTGAGTCCAACCTACCTGAGGTGGAAACAACTTTGGAAGCAGAAGAGCTAGTTCCTGCCAGTGAAACCCCAGCACCAGTTGAGGAAGCAACTACTGGGGCTGAATCAGTAACCCCTCTACCTGAACCGTCACCCAACGACATTAAATTAACTAAACAATAGAATCGGGAATCGGGAATCGGGAATCGGGAATTTGCAATAGAGATTAATCGTAGGGTGGGCAGTGCTTGAGAGGGATAAAATTAGCTTGTAATCGGTTATTTAGCCACTGCCCACCGACATTAAATTAAGTATAAACTAGGAGTTAATTGTCTATATTTTTGATAACCCTAATCGTAGGTTGGGCATTGTTTTATACCGATACTATCAGCGTGTAATCCGTTGGTTAGGCACTGCCCACCAACATCAAATTCACTAAAAAATAGATAAAAATAATCCTAGGGTGGGCAGTGCCTAAGACCGATAAGATCAGCTTGTAATCGGTTTAAGCACTGCCCACCCTACATCTACATCTTCTCTAGATTTTTAATAAGATTACTGGTCAGGTGGGCAGTGCCTAATACCAATTCAAACCCTGACAATCCTTTTGGTACCCACTGCCCACCCTACATCTACATCTGAAGAATGAAGAATGAAGAATGAACAAATTCTAAAAGTGCGATTGACCTTAGGTCACGCTACGCGATGCTCGGTACGAGCCGCTACGCGATCGCAAAAATGGTTTGTGCTAGGAACCCTCCAACCTCTCCCCATCTCCCCATCTCCCCATCTCCCCATCTCCCCACACTTCCCCCTTCTAAACAACCCGATATATTGTACTCAAGTACAAACCGTTATAATTGATTCAGTCAGTTTCAGTAAATCCCTGTCCCACATTCATCTAGCTATTGATCAGGCAGCATTCCATCGGACTATCCTGTCGGCGGAATGCTAAAAAAAGCACTACTCCCATCACTCTTCTAAACAAAATCTAATGTCTGGTAACTCACCCCCACTGATTCAAACCCTGACCCCAGACCGTTGGGCAGGATGGAGCATGGACTTTATCGGGGCAGGCTATATTGCTTTATTTGTCAAAAATGGTCGGTGTGTGCGGGTATGGAAGCCAGGGCGTCATGTCAGCTTCGCCCTACCCTGGCTAGAAAAATGTGAACTGCTCCTAGTAGACAGCAAACTCCGGCACTTGCCCATTACCTCCCAAGGAGACTTTCTATCCCGGGATCAGTATCTTGTCAATGTCTCTTTGAATGTAATGTATCAAGTGGTAGATGCCAAACGAGTTGCCCTAGAAATATCTGACCCCATTGCTGCCCTAACTAGTGCCGTTAAAGATAGTTTAGGAGTAGCAATTAGTCACCTAAGGATGGAACAGTTAACCAATCAGGGACGAGTAGAAGTCCGACAATACATTCTCGACCATGTTGACGTTTACTATACCGTAGGCTTTTCCATCGAAGATGTGCGAGTCAGTGACATCAGCTTTCCTAACACACGGGGGATAATTCGTCAAGTCGAAGGGATGAGTGCTCGACAGGAAGCAGAACATGAAGCCGTCCTAAAAATGCAGATTGCCAATGCTGGTCGCCCAGAACTCTCCCCACCACCAATCCAGCAAGTCAATATCCTCCCTGGTGGAGAAGCTAACTCTAAACACTCCATTGTCAATCAGGAAGTACCTAGGGCTACAATTCCAGACGAATCAGCCGCCACACCCAGTCTGCCCATTCGCGATCAACCAGTACTTGCCCCAACCGTACTTTTTTCCAATCCTACCCCAGCAAGCAAGGGGCGTTTAGTAAACCGTTCATCCGGTGCCATGATTGTTTTGTCTGCTAATCCTTTCACCATTGGCAGAGAACCCACGAACACCCTAGTGTTAGAAGATGCGATGTGTTCTCGCAACCATGCCCAAATTCTCCAAATTCCAGAGCCTCAGGACAAAGTGCGCTACCAAATCATTGATGTGGGTAGTTCCAATGGTACTTTTGTGGACCAACAGCGGCTTAGTTCCCATCAACCCTTTTGGCTTAGTGCAGGAAATGTGATCCAGATTGGTAATCAGGAATGGACTTTCCAGTTACCTTGAGCAGTTGATCCGCATCTAATACTCTACGAGGCAGCATTACCGTAAAAGTAGTGCCAACGCTAACATCACTGTTTAGACTAATTGTCCCACCATGAATATCGACACATTTTTTGACAATGGCTAACCCCAGTCCAGTACCAGAAATATTTTCTACATTCGAGCCTCGATGAAAAGCATTAAATAGATTATGTTGCTCTTTCCTAGGAATGCCAATCCCGTCATCACTCACCTCAAAAATAACTTGGTTATTTTGACAGGTAAACTTGATCAAAACCTTGCCTCCATTAGGGGAATACTTGATGGCATTGTCAATCAGATGGGTAAGGATTTGCAGTAGCAGCTTAGAATCAAACAACGGTCGCCCACAGTCTTGATCAATGTTTAAAATCAGGTGATGTTTATCACCATAGTGCTGTTGCATGTCATCCACTAGATCACGCACAAATACCCCTAAATCCAAAGGAGTAGGCTGAAACTCCAGTTGTTCAAATTCTGCCTTATTCAGGAACATCACATTACCCATTAAGTCCGTTATCCGTTGAACAGCTGCTCGGATCCGTTGAAAATGTTGGCTTTGTTTAGATTTATCCCATCGATGGCAGTAAGCTTCCAGCAGTTCAGAACTGGAGAGAATGCTGGTCAAGGGCGTGCGGTACTCATGGGAAATGGCTATGATCATCCGAGATTTAAGATGATTGAATTCTTGTTCTTGGGCTAGAGCTTTGCGTAGCTGAGCTTCTAATTCTCGCAGTTGCTGGTTTGCCTGTTGTAGATCAGCAGTGCGTTCCGCTACCCGCTCCTCTAAGTACAAATTTTGGTCTTCTAGTTGTTTGGTCAGGAAATGCAGTTGTAAATGCACCTTGAGACGGGCTAACACTTCTTCAGTCTGAAACGGCTTGGTGATGTAATCTACAGCCCCCAGGGACAAACCTTTGATCTTATCAACCGTGTCATTCAGAGCAGTCATAAAAATCACTGGTATTTCATTAGTTGCCGGATTAGATTTCAGTCGGCGGCAGGTTTCAAAACCATCCATTACCGGCATGATTACATCTAACAAAATTAGATCTGGTGTTGCATATTCGCTCTGATCGATAGCCGTTTCACCATCAGTTGCTACCAATATTTCCCATCCCGAATTTGCGATCGCTTCCGACAACACTTTCAAATTCGTGGGATTGTCATCAACGATCAAGATAGTGGCTTGATCAACTTTAGTGATAGTCATGGATTTACCCCCTGAACGATTTTATAAATTCCCGAATTTGCTTAACCTGAAAGCTAGTTGCTAATTGCCTTAACTCCTTGGCAAAATGCCGATATTTTTTATCGCTCTGTTCCAGTTCAACCAAGGTTTTATCTATGCCATGGATATTGCCTCTTTTGGCCAATTCAAATAGCTGATCAATTACCTCAGCTGGTGGAGCAAAAATTTCACCTGTCTCCAGTGATAGATTTTCTGAAGTTATACTTTCTAGGTTGTTATTATGTTCATAAATCCAATTAATTTTTAAATATTTTTGTAACTGATTAAAAAGATAATCCATGTTAATTGGCTTAGATAAAAATGCATCAGCTCCAGTCTTTATACTGTTTGTTATGTCAGTTTCAAAGGCACTAGCAGATACAACCATAATCACTACATTTGGCAATTGCTGTGATTTCCTAATAGCACCGATCATTTCCAATCCATCCATAATTGGCATCACAATGTCTGTCAAAATTAAATCGGGCTTAATTTCTGTTGCTTGCTGATAACCTTCTTGACCATTACTTGCTTCAAAACAACGAAATCCAATCGACTCTAGTAGGTTAATGAGTAACGAGCGATTGTTGAGATGATCATCCACTATTAGTATGGTTGGACGTTTCCCTTTAATGCCAACAATATTGCTGCTGTCTACGACTGTTTCTTGCTGGGGCGATTCGGTAGTGGTTGCTAGTTCCAAATCTAGCCAAAACCTACTTCCCTCACCTAAGGTACTTTCCACTTTGATTTCACTCCCCATTAGGGAAATAAGCTTCATACTAATTGCCAATCCCAAGCCAGTGCCTTCTGATTGTTTTTTAGTATCTCCTACCTGCTCAAACGGCAAAAAAATCTTTTTCAATTGTTCTGGAGTCATCCCGACACCAGTATCTTCAATTTGAAACCTGATTGTGTGGGAAGGGTCACCATTCAACGATGAACCGATTAAACTTACTTGAAAGGTCACACTTCCAGTATCAGTAAACTTAATCCCATTACCCAGTAAATTAATTAAAACTTGCCGCAGGCGTTTTTCATCCCCATAAATACCCACTGGCAGCTGAGGCTCGGCATGGTAAATAAACGATATACCTTTTTGCTGGGCACGAATCCGACAAATTTCTACCACGCCCATCAAGAATGAAGTAAAATGAATATCACTTTTGTGCAGCTCTAGTTTCCGAGCTTCAATTTTCGATAGGTCTAAAATATCATTGATTAAAGTAAGTAAATGGGAGCCACACTGGTGAATAATACCGATGCCATCCAGGTCTGATTTACTTATATTTGAAGAGCGTTTGAGGATTTGAGCGTATCCCAGAATGCCATTGAGGGGAGTGCGCAGTTCATGGCTCATGTTAGCCAAAAATTCGCTTTTTGCCTGGTTAGCAACATCAGCAGCTACTTTGGCTGTTTCTAATTCTTGAGTGCGCTCCTTAACTTTGACCTCCAGAGTGCGAGAATAATCTTGCAATTGCTGGTTAGCTTGTTTCAATTGCCATTGATTATGGGTATTAGTTCCTAAAATCGCCGATAAACATAGAGCTATTAATGGGGAAATTACAGGAATCCACCAACCTGTTAGAAAGACTAAATAGCTACCACCGACAATCATGCCCCCTGTCATCAAAATACTCAGAATTAATTTGCTCAGGAGATGTTTTCTTAACCAGTTAGTCTCTGGTAATACCCAACTTCCTACGGCTCCGATCAACGAACAGCAAAAAATCCACAGCCCCTGTGCGTTAACATACCATACTCGCAGCAGAAGTCGTCCATCAAGTGCTGCACTCAACATCTGGCTGGCGATATTGGCATGAATAACAACACCAGGCATTTCCTGAACGATAGAGCTGAGACTGCTATCATAGGGCGTCGGAAAAATGTCGTTAAGGCTCGGTGCAGTCATACCAATCAAAACAATGCGATTGTACAACTGCTCCGGCGAAATTCTATTGCTCAGAACATCACTGATTGAAACTGTATTGAAGCGCTCCTGGGTGCCACGGTAATTCAACAATATTTGGTAGCCTCCAAGATCTGCACCTTGATAACCAGCATTTTTCTCGGTTAGATTGAAAAATCTTGCTTGACCTAATTGGTAATACTCGCGCCTCCCATTGATTTTTTTGAGATTGATCCCTTTGGCTTGAAGATACATCAAGCTCAATCTAACGCCTAAAGTAGGTATATCCTTACCGGATTCATCTGCTGCTGATATCAAGCTTCGCCTTACTTTACCATCCCCATCTAGCACCAAATCTGCTAGAGCAACTTGATCTCGTTGTGCTAAGGTCGGAGGTGGGGCAACTCTTTTATCCCTCACGAGGGACTTCACTCCAATCAAGTTGGGTGTGGACTTCATCACCTCAACGAACTCCTGATAACCAGGTTCCACTGGAAAATCGCGATAAATATCCAGACCAATACCTTGAGGCCGGTATGCTTTAATTTTTGTGATTAACTCAGCTAAAACAGCATCAGAAATCGGCCATCCTCCCAGTTGAGTCAGATCCGATTCATCTATGGTGATAATCACAATGCGATTATCAATGTCTTCAACCGGACGCAGGCGAAAAAATTGATCCAGGGTAGCCCACTCCAGTAGCTGGAACCATCCTGCCGTATCCAAAACAGTGACTAGTGCAGCCACAACTGGAGCTATTATAAATACAAAGCGCCATTGCTTCAAACGCTCTTTAAAGTGAAGCCACATTCCCCTTAGTCAATCTCTAATCTAGGTCAGGTTTGTTCTCTACCAACCTTGGTGAGAAGCCTATAGGCGCTTCTATTGGTTGGCAGGATTCCAGGAATAGCATCGACCGGTAGAACTGCTTTTGTGGTGAGTCACTAACCCGTCGATAACTTACCTACAGAGTTCCCAGTAAATCCTGACTAAGTAACAGTCTTGAGAAAAAAAGCAAAAAAGGGATAAAAATTGACGTTGCCCAATTATGGAATGATTGAGGCTAATTGGTAATGGGTAATTGCTAACTGACTCAACTATAGCAATTATCATAGCTATGAGGTACACAGAATTTTTTACCTCTTCCCTCTTCCGACTTACCTGTTATCTGCTCCGTTATCTGCTCCGAAGTCCCTGCTCCCTGCTCCCTAAAACCGAATAATTTGTACCTCACCCAAAGAATAATTGCTATATACTTGATTGAGTTTCTTAGTTCAGCTATTGACAGGATAGGACGGAATCAATTCCGTAAGTTGTTTTAAGCCCCATGTTAAACCCCTGGTTTAAAACCACGGGTTTAAGAAGCGAGATTTTTTGGATTTATCACAGATCAGCTGCTAACTAACCCCTTGAGCCCCATAGGGTTAAATCCTTGCAAAGCAAGGATTGCAGGATAAGAGTTGATGGCCTGATGTTCAGTGATTTATAGTTTATTTATTGAGCAACGGCTGGTTAGCGATCGCATTTAGTCCTACTGATTGTAACAGTTCTTCCCAATGGGAGCGATAGACTGAATTTCTTGGTTCAGCTCGCCTTAAATCAGCGAGGGTAGCGACAGTATCGACCCAAATCCCATCTTTAGCCAACAATGAGGCTTTTTTCAGTGAGGCTTTTAATGTGTGCTGATTCATCAAGGTAGAATTGGCTTCAACTCGACGAATCCATCCAGTTACCTCAGGACTATCTGGTTCTAAATACTCCCCACAAATCATCACCAAAGACCACTGGTAATTCTTACCGACCTTTAGTGGTGGAGCCTCAGGTGGTAATTGAACCGCCATTACACCTGGCTGATTAGGCAGACGTATAAAGGACTGGTAATGATGGTTTCGCTGTTCATCCTCGAAACTTAAAAAAGCTTCTTGAGCTGAAGTCTGAGGAACATATACCAGCAAAGTTGGACGTTCTGCTACCGTTAAGCCCAAATTAGTGGCTGGCATCAGCGGTGTGACTGATGAAGTGGTGGTTTTAGCATCAGAGAAACAAATATCTTCACCCCGGGAAGCTCCTCCCCTTGCTCTCTCCGGTCTTGGATTCTGCGTATTTCTGAATCCGATCGCCTGAGTTGGCAAACTGTGGATGAGATTCATTCCTAGGAATAGTAAAGTAAAACAAAGTGGTAATCTCACGGCTAATTTGTTTGATTTCATAAAATATTTCCTATTGCTGCAGGACTTTCTTTATGATCATGCTGGGCACAGAAAGCAGAGCAGATTATTTACCGCTTTCTAATTTTTATTTTGAGGGTTGCTAGAACTTTCAATATAAACGCCTAATGTTTGCGTTCATGTTTGTTTTATGTTTTATTTCTAGTATGTTTGATGCCCAATTGTCCTCTAAGAATGTGTTTGAAAAGTCCTTCGATTAGAGATAGAGCAGTCGCCAGGGCAGTTAGGACATGACAAAAGTCTCACACCCTTTGTAAGCGCAAGAGTTTGACTTCTGACTTCTGACTTCTGACTTTTGACTTCTGCTATAGAGCAATTACAACCAATTTCCCACTAACACAAAGGGAGCCCAGTAGACAGGATGGTTATATTCCCCTTTCAATAGCGCTAACTGAGCACGGCGCAATGCTTCAGCTTTAGTTACACCTGCTTGAGCCAGATACTTGTAAAATTCAGCCATCAGCTGAGCAGTAGATTCATCCCTTACTGCCCATAGGGTAGCTAAGGTGCTCCGTGCTCCCGAACGTACTGCTACTCCAGCTAACCCCAAGACAGCACGATTATCCCCTCTAGCAGTTTGGCAAGCACTGAGTACCAATAATTCAATGGGATTAGTGTCTTGTCTTTCTCTTGAGCGCAGTAGTGAATTGAATTGCCGGACATTAATTCGATCGTTCCAGGCTAAAACAAACGTCTCATCGGCAGTACTACTAAACTGACCGTGGGTTGCCAGATGTAATACTGGGAAAGGTTGTGCATCAACAGCGTTTTGGAGGTTGCTATCAGTAAACTCCTGATTCAAAAGCACTGTTGTGGAAATTTTTGAGGAAATCTGTTCTAATTCTCGCTTTACTGCTGGCAACGGCTTAAAACCTTGGCGACCCTCACTCAGCCCAGCAGTTATAGCTTGGATCTGGTTTGATTCAAGGGAGCGTGGATCTAAAAGCTGCAATCCTGGACTTAGAGCTATGCTATATTTCTCGATCAAATACTGTTGACCATCATAGAGAGCGGACATGGGTAAATTCCGCAAAGAACCATCTAGCACAAATACTAGAGTGGTGATGCCGTGGTCTTCTAACTCAGATTCTGCAGGTCTAATCAGCCAATCATAACCTTGCTGATAGAGCTTGAGACGTGCTCGCTCAGAAAAAGCTCTATTCAAAGATTGTCGCATCCGTCGGAAGAACTGCTCCAGCTCTGCTTGAGGTATATAAGTTTGGTAGTGACGGAGGGCTTGTCCTGGCACAGAAACAATCACCTCTAACCGTTCTGGCAAAATAATAGGATAAATAACTGCCGCTTTCTGGTCAATTTGGTCAATCTGCCTCGGTTGACCTTTTAAACAGGCTTCCTGGAAAAAGTTCTCTAATTCAGCTAATTGCAGCGATTCAATAACTTGCATCGCCTTTTTCAGGTGGTCTTGACTAATTTCTGCTGAGCCTTTTGCCTGGGATACCCCTCCTGGCTCAGGGGTGGTGACAGAAGGTTGCAGTAGTAATTCAACTAGCTCTCGATAGATCGGTTCGACAGTTTCAGTGAAAGAAAATTGGACATCTCGATTGATAGCGACTAAGTCTGAGCGCAGTGACTGGAGAGTTTTGACCGCTGAATCGTAAGCTGCGATCGCTTCGTTGATATCCCCCTGCTGTTTGTGCAGCCTCCCCAGTTGCCAAGCTGCACGAGCGGCAATATCTGAGGCATGATTACCTTGGGCAATCTGTAGAGCATTCTCTGTTAACCTCAAAGCCTCGGACCACTGCTGGGTTTGTTCATACAATGAACCTAACTGAGTCATGGCATAAGCTTGAGCTGTTGGATCCCCCAATTCCATGGCTTGTTGCACTGCTCGTGCCAGAATTTTTGCGGCTTTTTGGATAGGTATAGGCACCCCTTGTGACTGTCTAGTTGAAGCAGCTGCCAACTTTGACAAGCTCTCAGCAAAGTTGACCGCAGCATAGACTGTGGTTCGACTGGGGGGCTGCTGAGCTAGATTAGATTCAATGGCAGGCAATAGTGCGATCGCTTTCTTGTGCTGGTCTAGTTCTATATAAAGGCTGAGTTGGTTGAGTTGTGCTTCAGTTTGAATTTGTGGGCTAGTTGCTTTTGTGACCACTTGTTGGTAATACTTCAAGGCGGTTTCCGGCTCTTGTAAGTTTCTGGAAGTATTTCCCAAGCTGAAAAGAATGTGACTGGTATCCGTGGCAGAATCTAACTTCTGGGCGATTTCCAAACTTTGCTCTAAAACTTCCCTGGATTCGTGTACATCTCCCACTACTTGCAAAGCCACTCCCAAACTCCGCAATCCCTTGACTTTAAGCAGGGAATCATCTTGAGCTTGGAGCTTTTCATTGACAGCTTCTAAGAGTTTTCGCGATCGCCTGTAGAAGCCCATAGTTTGTAGGGCTTGAGCCTGGTTAATCTGGCTACCCAAGATGCCAACCTCATCCCCTAGAGATTGATACGTAGCTTCTGAGTTTTGCCAACTTTCCAGAGCAGATTCCGTTTGTCCCATCGCATTTCTGAGACTGCCCTGAATAGTCAGCGCTTGAGCCAAAATCGACCCTTTTTCCCTAAGTTGTATACCCTGCAAAATCTTCAAACTTTGGTCAATAGCACTCTGGGCTTGCTGCCATTTTCCCAATCGTTGGTCAGCTAAGGAGAGATAGCTCAAGCTCAAAGCTTGTCCCACTTCATCACCTTGTTGCTCAAAACCAACAGCTGCCTGTTGCCAGACAGCAGCCGCCTCAGCAAATCGTCCGGCTTCATAGAGAGTTCTGCCTTGCTCTAGCAACTCTGAACCATGCTTGGTGGGTTCTAGCACAAGGGTTTGGGGATTAGAAATAGCACTAACGAGTTCCTGGTTTCCACCGACCTTTGCTCTACTCCCCAGTACCGAATGATCAGGATGGGCTACAGCAGGAACTACCATAGTCACTATCAAAAAGGTTAGTAATCCTAACCAGATAGTATAGTGACTAGATTTGGGAAGCTTACCTAGCTTGCTCATCATCTATGTCCAATAACTACCAGCAAATTTTCTTGGGCTCCCATAAATTTCTGTCATCTTAGTTATTAATTAATTATTAATTAGTTATTAATTAGCTGAATATTAGCCATGACCGGAACATACTCTTCCCCAATATGGGAGCTAATCGGGATTAGTTCTATAGTTCCCACTTTTCTTGGCAAGAGCGTCAACCAACAAACTGCGTAAAAATTGGGTTCGATGACCCATTCCCTGTTACCAGTTGGGTTAACGGGGGTGTGAAACGCTGATTGGGTATCACTATAGATGCTTAATCAACAGCTTTTGTGATAATATACGGTTATATGGCGATTGGGGCTGTGGCTCAGCTGGATAGAGCAAGCGCCTCCTGAAAAATCGGGCACCATGGAAGAAATTCCGTGAGTGAATGTGGTCAAATTCGGTGAAACCTAAGGGGTATTTAGCTTATTCAGTACTCTAAGGCAATACCGAGCCAAGCCTGAATCTGTGTGCGAGTCATCGTCGAGGTTAAATGCAGGAAGGTGGAGAGACTAGACGGCCACCACCTAAGGGGTATTAACCTTAAGAGGTATTAACCTAGGGTGAAGGTATAGTCCAGAGAGTGGGGAAACTCACACCAATCTGAAGCGCTAGGTCGCCGGTTCGAATCCGGCCAGTCCCGTTTTTAAGCTGTTAGCTATTAGGTACTTTGTAAGCATTCAGCGGTCAGCGGTCAGCGGTCAGCTTATTCTATTCAAAAGCACCGATTGCGCTACTTGAGGTGCTGGGCGAACAGTAGCGTGGCACAGGCTTCTAGCGTGGCACAGGCTTCGACGCTGTGACCTAACCCATAAGCTGATAGCTGATACGCGACACGCTGATAGCTGATAGCTTACGGTACGTTAACTACTTCAATAACTACTGCAACACTTCTTCTAATTGGTGCTGCTCCCAAAGAAAGCGATAAATACCGGGTTGTTGTAGAAGTTCACCATGAGAACCAGTTTGGACAATTTCCCCTGCGTCCATTACCAAAATCCGGTCAGCTTTAGCAGCAGCTGAAAGTTGATGGGAGATAAAAATTACAGTTTTGCGCTGGACTCCTTCGGAAAGATTGTCCAGTATTTGGGTTGCTGTCTGATTATCAACACTCGAAAGTGCATCATCAAGAATCAGCACTGGTGCATCCATCAGTAGAGCTCTAGCTAAAGCAGTACGTTGTCGCTGCCCCCCAGAGAGGGTTATTCCCCTTTCCCCGACAATTGTTTGGTACTGCTGGGGGAAATTCATAATTTCAGGGTGAATTTGGGATTGCGAAGCTGCGTATTCTACCTCTGAGTGTTCGCTGATTGGTATACCGTAGCAGATATTGTTTTTAATGCTAGTGCTGAACAAGAAGCTGTCTTGAGGAACATATGCGATCGCATTCCGCAAGTTCTGCAAGGGCAGCTTAGTAGTATCATATCCATCCAAAAACAGTTGACTAGCTTGAATATCCAGCAAACGAGGCAAGGCATTAGCCAGGGTAGATTTTCCAGAACCAATGGCTCCCACAATCGCTACTGTCTCACCTGCATTAATCGTGAAGCTAACATTTTTCAGGGCAGGAGTTTGACTGCTGGGGTAAGTGTAACTCAAGTTGACAGCCTTGAGCTGACCTCTTACTGGGGTTGGCAGGCTAACTGAATCTGGGGCATTGGTAATCCGAGGCTGAGCCAAGAGAATCGACTCAATACGATCAATACTCACTTCACCACGTTGATAAGCAGTGATGGTAAACCCTAGCAGTGCTGTGGGGAAGACTAAACGTTCAGTGTAGATAATCAGCGCCACAAAGTCACCAATACTGATAGCACCGGACTCAATGGAACCAGGACCAATAGTTAACAGCACCAGTAAGCTGAGGTAGGTAAGAGCCTCAATTATCGGAAACAGAAAGTTTCGTGTTTTTGCCAAATTGAGATTTGCTCCCAAAAGCTGCTGATTGAGCTGATGGAAGGCACGACGCTCGTTTTCTTCCTGAGCGTATATTTTAATCATGGCGATACCACTCATATCTTCCTGAATCAGCTCACTGAGGTTAGACAGTTTCTCCTGGACTTCTTGTTGTTGGCTGCGCAGTTTCTCACTAAATAGCTTGACAATGATCAACATCAACGGATAAACCGCCAAGGCTAAGAACGTCAACCACGGATCAATGCCAATCATAACCGGCACGGTCAAAGAGTAGGCAAACACCGTATTTGCCAGACTCAAAACTGCAAACCCCAATAGACGCCGAATATTATCCACATCACTGGTGGCTCGGTTAATCAAATCACCGATCGTGTTCTGAGAAAAATAGGCTGGTTCCAATGTCAGCAAATGCTTAAAAATCCGTTGCTTCAGGTCAAATTCCACTTTGCGCCCCACTCCAAACAATAGGATGCGCGAAGCC
>NZ_JAAHIE010001099.1:0-1720 GCF_010671945.1 Moorena sp. SIO4E2 | reverse complement strand
AATCAATGCTGATGTTCAACATCATGCAATTGATGCTAAAGAGAGTATGAATCGTCTAGAACTAGAACATCAACGAAAAAATTATTATTTCGACATTTTGATGAATCCATAGTCTAGAAATGCCCCTAGGGTAAACGCAAGCCTCTACCTTAGGGGCAAGATATTTGTCTGAGACCGTTATTGAACAGATTCCCAAGTATTTTCGTTTTTTTGGAAAGTGTCATGAACCGCAAAATAATCTTAGGTACAGCTCTAGTTATTTCTATTTTAGGTAATTATACAAATGCCTTAGCTGAGGAAGATTATAAAATCGAGGGTAGTTATCAGAATCAATCAACTACCGATAAAATCGAGAGTAGTGATCAGAATCAATCAACTCCGGAGCCTGCTGTTGTTATTCCCAAAAACTCCGCTGTTGTGGTTGCTTTTCCTAATCATGTTGATTTTCTAATTAAGGAAAACCAAAGTTTATTACTGAATCTAGTTTTAGCCCAGCCAATCAAAGATAATTCTGGCAAAATCGCTATTCCAGCTAATTCGATAGTGCCCGCTAAGTTAGTTCCCTCAGCTAGCGGAGCTAAGATATTAGTTGAATCAATTGTTGTAGAAGGTAAATTGTTACCATTGCGAGCGGAGAGTCCAGTAATTTCCGGTAGTGAAATCACAGTCACTAATAGTGATCAGCAAGCCAGGGAACATACTCGTACCTATGGACGACAAGGGATCGCCATGGGTTGTTTATTAGACAGCATATTTGATATCTTTGGTCAGGATTGTAGTAGTGATTCTCAACATGTTGGTGGTATAGCTGGTATTTTAGTATCAACATTCGTTCCTCAAGACAACCCCGAAGTTGTGAGAGTTGTCCAAATTACTCAGGGAAGTGTTTTTGTTTTATCTATGGAACAAGAGTAGCTTGACAGCAATTTTCATTGGAGTAGACCACAAAATCGGGAGTCGGGAATATGGGGGATTACCAACTAGTACTTTTGTTTATGGATCTGCGATCGCTTTTTCTGTGGCGTTGCATAAATGCGGGATGATTTTAATAGTGTTGTGGCATGGGCATCTAGCTGTAGAACAGGCATCTTGCCTATTTCATTTCCGAGCAGGCATCTTGCCTGTTTCATTTGCGACCAGGCAGGCATCTTGCCTATTTCATTCCCGAGCAAGCATCTTGCCTGTTTCATTTCCGAGCAGGCATCTTGCCTATTTCATTCCCAGGCAAGCAGGATGCCCACCCCACTCCTATTCATCCGAAGATTCAGCAATGCGAACAAGGCTGAAACTATGTATCATACACTGAAATCTATTATTGTAATTTCAGGCTCTAGTATTATTCCCATCGTGAGCCTAACTATGGGAGCAGTTGCTCAGTCTACTCCACCCCCAGGAGTGAACCTTCCCCCCACCACCCCTGAGAGGATTGAGGAAACTATTCCCACCCCATCCGATTTACCGCCTCCTGTTCGTGAAGAATCTCCAGCATCACAACCTCAGCCAAACCTAGAAATTCCTTCCTCTCCCCAACTCCCTGAAGTTACAATTCCACCCAGTGTGCCATTCTTCGTCACAGAAGTAGAGGTGTTGGGAAATACCGTTTTGCAAGAAGAAATTGCAGATAAAAAAAACCAATATGAGAACCGTGAAGTAAGGTTTGAGGAGTTGCTTCAACTGCGTTCTGCCATTACTGAGCTCTACATTAAAAATGGTTACATCA
>NZ_JAAHIE010001098.1:0-1721 GCF_010671945.1 Moorena sp. SIO4E2 | reverse complement strand
CGATTCCCGATTCCCGATTCCCGATTCCCGATTCCCGATTCCCGATTCCCGATTCCCGATTCCCGATTCCCGATTCCCGATTCCCGATTCCCGATTCCCGATTCCCGATTCCCGATTCCCGATTCCCTGTTCCGAGATCCCTTGTGCTACAGGCTATAACATTGTGTTACAATTACTACAAAACCAATTTAACAATTCCTTTATTATTTAGTGCATAGCAGTTCTATAGGATTGGTCAACAGTCAGAGTTCTTATCCAGAACACAGAACATAAAACTCATAAAAATCTACCAATCTTGATGACCTTGCCTGGAAAGGTTGAGGTAACTGGTAAAAAGGATAACTGGTAAAAAGGAAGGTATTCAACCTATGAAATACACCTTTGAAATCTTAGGAGTATCTCCTGTCCTAGACTTTTTCAATCATCAACAGACGTTGAGTCAGAGAAAAGTCCCACCAAAACTGAAATACTTAGGTACTTATCAGTGTACCCTTGATGCTTTAATTGAATCAGCTGAAACCCTTCCCTCCCAGGCAGATTGGGGTATAGATCAAGCTGTAGACAGTGTCATTGAATTCTGGATGAATCACCCAGAAATCATCAGTTATTGGAAACAACGATTAAATGATGCTGGTAAGGATAATTTACTGGTGTCAAGGGTGGCAGATTTTGAATCATTAAAAGCTGAGTTTGAATCCTTGATCAGTAGTTAAAATAGGTAAGTAAAAGGTAAGCTACCAGCTATCAGCTATCAGCTATCAGCTATCAGCTATCAGCTATCAGCGAACAGCGAACAGCGATTAGCGCTACGCGCACGCTTGGCCTTGGCCGTTGGCCACGCTACGCGAATGGCCACGCTCCGCGAACGCGAACAGTTTATTTATGGGCTATGCACATTCTTATTGATCACGAAAGCATTTAGAATAAAAGAAAGAGGTAAGCATTTGTTTAATCTGAGTTAAATCTGCTGACCGCTGACCGCTGACCGCTGACCGCTGACCGCTGAATGCTTATTTTTCCAGCTATTGCGGCTCAGATTCTGCTGATGACGCACCTATCTTAGTTTTCAAACTATCTTCCAAGTACTGTATTCTTTTGCGTTGGTTATCAATATTTACTATTGTTTCATTATAATCCTGCTCTAACTCATTAATCCGTTTCCGTTGCCGAGCTAGTTTACGACTTTGGTTGATTAGGGTAGGTGTGGAGATTAATAAACCAGTTAAACAGCCCATAGATAGAGCTAAAAGAATCACTATAGATAAGGGTTCTTCTATAGTCCAAACCCCAAAGTTGACCGGCACAATGGTTTTATTTTGGAGGGCGAATAAGATAGCTGCTATAGCTAAGCCGATCACGAAGCCCGAAATCAAAAATAATAAGCGCATAGTCTCAACTCACTCCTTGGTAATCCCCTAGATCGTAAGCATTCAGCCGTGAGCGGTCAGCTATCAGCTTGTAGGGTGGGCAAAAACAGTTTGATTGTTTTGAGTATTAATGATTATATTACTTTGCCCACCCTACTTTAATTCGTCTGATACACCACACGCTGATAGGGTGGGCAAAAACAGTTTGATTGTTTTGAGAGGATATCTCCCAAGTTTTTTGATACTGAATTTTGCCCCCCTAGCCCCCCAACTTTGGGGGGAACAAGAGTCAATTTGCTTCTAAAAGTCCCCCAAAATTGGGGGATTTAGGGGGCTTGGATGTAGCAAATGAGA
>NZ_JAAHIE010001097.1:0-1722 GCF_010671945.1 Moorena sp. SIO4E2 | reverse complement strand
ATTTTCCTGGCCCCCTCTCACTAGAGGCAAGCTCCAGACAACCATTAGGTTTGTCTTGAGAGAAACAAGCATAGACATTAGTCATTTGCTTTTTGTACGCTTCAGGAGCTGCAAAGCCTGCAAGCTCCCATATCTCTTTATCTTGTTTGCGCCAATTCTCGTATGCGAATCGAGTTAAGAATGCACACTGAGATTTCCCTTGAAGCTCGTAGTTATCAGCTGTGTGTTTGAGGAATTCATCCCAGTCTTTCGGTTGTTTCATCAGTCACCGCTATATGAACAGCTTACTGGTTTGTTTGAATTTCAGTTATCTTATCGTACTTCTTCGTCCTGAGGGGGTGACATGAGCCCTGAAAAGCTTACTATATAAGGCTTTGATGCCCGTTTTCTTAGCAAAGATCAACTGGCAAATTGACCTTCCTTTGATGTAATGGCAAGCTCAAACCCTTATAACTACGTCCAAGGTCAGGCCAAAACAGCATGTATCTTTCAGGTGCGACCCGTGGCGAATTTAATTCGCCAAGGTCAAGCGCACCTGAAGTAACATATTGGCTGAACGCACTACCCAGTAAGGATTTTAGCTTGCATGTCACCCCCTCAATTCTTCGTCAATAGGAAAAAAGTAGAAATTAATTTTGTATAATTTCTACTTTTTTCTACTTTTTTCTACTTACGATTAGAAATAAATCTAAGATTTTCATTTTTAATTAGACTGACATACTCAAAGGTTAATTATTACCATGACATTGTTGTAATAATTTGTTTTGTAGGAATCAAAAAATGATTTCAATTAAAAACGATGATAAGGATGATGACGATCCAATTGTTCCAACTCGAATGATGTTCACCTGAATCGCTTATCATGCAGTCTGTTACTCTCTGTTTATTTTTCTCCTTTAGCATTTAAGCGTTGGCGTGCCAAAGACTTCCAGGAATCCAGCTCAGGAAGTCTCCAAGGTGATTTTTTTGATTTGTTGTTCCTAGAGTCATATTTAAAACCGTTTTCCCATGACAAATCAGCATTTTGCTTGTTTCCTTGGGCTTCCTGCACCTGTGCTAGTAAATAGTAGGCATCTGCACAATAGCTATCTAATTCAAGTGCTTTTCGGAGGTGCAATTCTGCCTCATGGTAATGATTTTGCTGGAGATATGCCCAGCCAAGGTTTTTGTGTAAAGAGAATTTTATTGAAGCATCCTCAACCCTTTTTAAACTGGGTAAAAGTAAGTCAATTGCGGTGATAATGTTTCCTTCCAAAATTTCCAAACGAGCTAGGTTGTTGATAGCTGCATCGACAGCACGACCTTTACACTCTGTAGCAGTCTGGTAATGGAAGCGAGCACGATCCGGCTTTTCCAGTTCTTCATAAGTTGACCCCAGATTGTAGTGAGCTGGTCCATGATTTGGGTCAAATGCGGTCGCCCATTCCAAATAGAATAAAGCACTTTGGAAGTCTCCAATCATATAGTGTTCATACCCAACTTTGTTGAGATTCTTTGCAAATTGCTTCCTTTTGTGTTCGTCAGAAACCGAGTTGTCCAGTGTTTTCAAGAACAACTCTCGGTTATTTCGCGGCATTGTGGGCAACTGGCAGATAAGATCAGACTCCTCTTCAGGAGTCTGATCGCTCAAAAGTTCTGGTTTGTACTTGGCAACTAGAGCAACGACTTCAGAACGTTTGTGGCGGCGCTCGCCGGAGTGTTTGTTTTCCAGACCAAATGCCT
>NZ_JAAHIE010001096.1:0-1725 GCF_010671945.1 Moorena sp. SIO4E2 | reverse complement strand
TTTTTCTTGAAATCGTTTTATTACATTACTTTTACGTGACATAATGAATTAAGATATAGTGTTATATTGTATATCAAGATAATATAAATTTATCATTTATTCGTATTAATTTTTAATAAATAAATCATTTTTTTATAATATGCCTATTACAATTATATTATTAATAAATTAATTATTAATAAATTAATAATATAACTATCTTTTATGTACGACCGCGAGGTTTTCGAACTCCATATTTAGATCGTCCTTGTTTACGATCTATAACACCACCTGTATCTAATGTACCACGAATAATATGATAACGAACACCTGGTAAATCTTTAACACGACCACCTCGTAATAAGACTACTGAATGTTCTTGTAAATTATGACCTATTCCTGGAATATATGCTGTAACTTCAAATCGTGAAGTTAATCGAACACGAGCAACCTTACGAATTGCAGAATTAGGTTTTTTTGGTGATATTACATAAACACGAACACATATTCCTCGTCTTTGTGGGCAATTAAGTAAAGCAGGTGATTTTTTTTTTTTAGTAATTTTAATTCGTTTTAAACGAACTAATTGTTGTATAGTTGGCATTTAATTAATTTTTTTAAAATGCATAAAATTATTCATTGTAATTTAAGTTATATTTTTTCATAAACTTTTCTACCCGTCCTTCACTATCAACTATTAATTTCGAATTATTAAAAAATGGATGATTGGCTAACCAAATATCAATTTGTAAATTGTTTTTAGTTGATCCAATTAGACATAAAAGTTTATTTTCATGATACAATGAAGCTTTAGAATACCATTTAGGATGAATATTAGATTTTGACATAATAATTTAAAATTTTATCGTTTAGAAAATTGTGGAGCTTTTCTGGCTTTTAATAATCCATACTTTTTACGTTCTTTAATACGAGTATCGCGAGTCAAATAACCAGCTTTTTTTAATATTGAACGATTTGATGAAATTTTTCGAGCTAATAAATTAGCAATACCAGATCGAATTGCATCTGCTTGTCCTGTTAATCCTCCACCTTTCACTAAAATAATAATATCATATTGATTTAATACCTTTAATTTTTCTAATGGAGCTTTAATAGTACTTATATAATTTTCACGGAATTGAAAATATGTTTCTGCCGAAAGCTTATTTATAATAATTTTTCCAGTTCCGTCACTTAAAAATATTCGTGCAGTTGAACATTTCCGTTTTCCAACACTATTATTCTCTTTTTTAAAAATAAAATTTGGCTTAGTGTTCATATAATTAAGTTTTTATATATTAATTTTTATTGGATTTTGTGCACTATGGTTATGAACTGAATCATTATAAATATATAATCGTTTCATTAAATTTTTCGTTTCTTTTTCTGAGAGCATTCTTTTAACAGCTCTTTTTAGAATTAATTGTGCTGATAAATTTTCATTTGTTCGAATTTTTAATGATCGACCGGGTCGACCGGGTCGTTTAACTAAAAAATGTTTATGTGTTTTTTTAGTTCTAATTAATTTTGCATTCGTTAGAATGACATAATGTCCACTATCAATTGAAGAATGATAATTAGAATTAATTTTACCTTTTAATAAACTAATAATAACGGTTACTAATCGACCTAAATTTTTATCATTACAATCAACGAGAAACCATGTACGATTTTCATATTTTTTATTTGGTAAAAATGTTTTATTTAATGATGCCATAATTTTTCAGAAATAACTATCCAATAAAT
>NZ_JAAHIE010001095.1:0-1725 GCF_010671945.1 Moorena sp. SIO4E2 | reverse complement strand
TAGAATATTATCAAGGAAAAGCTTTGCTTCCTGTGCTTTCTACAGCACGGGATGACATCAAGCTAATTTTCGAAACAAAAGGGGTTTCACAAGCAATTATTGACTCAACTTCAACAGCTTTAGGCCGATTAGGATTGCCGACATTTGAAACACGGAAAGTAGCGGTCATCGGAGGTAATGGTGCAATCGGAACCCGATTGGTTGAAGAACTGACAGAAATGCAAAATAGTACAAGTCATGTTTTTGCTGTAGATATTGTCGATCAAGCATTTTCTAGAGAAATTGACAGTCAAAGATTTCCCTATGCTGCCACAAAAGTTGATTATTTAAATTTGGGCAGATATATTGTTGAAGACACCTGTTTACCAGTGATTGTCGATTTACCTTTTGGTGAGCGTCACCCTCAATTGTATAGCGATAAGATTGAGAAATCGGTGCTAGAATTTTTCTCACCCTCTCCCAAGTACGAATCTTTTAATGAATTAGTTATAACTAATGCTTTCCCCAGCCCAGAATCTTCCTTGCAGACGCTATGGTATCAAACAAATACGTTGAATGGTTTATGGGAATCTATCCGTCAGCAATATGGGTATGTCCCTGAGAAAATCGAACTGTTACCCAATGGCCAAGGAATGAGTCAAATCTTTAGTAAGCAAAATTGCTTCAAAAAGGTAACCTTATTAGTTCCTGAACAAATACTATCTTTCCGAAAAGTAACGCGCCTTATTCAAAACCACATTGATACAATTATTGGTGTTACCGGCTCCCTTGTGTTGGATGAGCTGGATATCAATGGGTTTTTGACTAGAAAAAATATCGGATATCTTGTAGATGAACTGATTCTTACCAGTGGTTCATCGAAGGATTATGAATTTAGAAAGGCAATAGTTTTTCTAGACGAGTTATTAGAAATTATTTCCGAAAATACAATCGATATTCATCAACAGTTAATCTGGTACAAGAGATATTATGAGCAGAAGTTGTGTTTTATTTCAGATAGTGAGACTCAAGTCATTCATCAAGTGCTTTCTTCTTCGGAAACATCTGATTCTCTAGTAGCTAAACTAAAAGATTATCCTGAATTGATCAAGAGCATGGGTTTAAAGGATGTCGAATCTAGTACATGGGTTTCTGGTTTGGTTGAATGGATTCGGCATCAGATCAAAAAGAATATTTCAATTCACAAATCCTTTCATGATGATATTGGTACGGTCTATGATATTCAATTTAATGGTCAATCTAAAAGATTAGTACTGTTAGCAGATGGTTTTGTGATCAACTTTTTTGCTAAACATGAGAAAGGCGTAAAAACAGAATATATTGATCCAATTGTCACAATGCAACTCCTGGGTTTGGTCAAACTTGCGACGACTGAAAAAGGTATAGAACCAGGGGTTTATCGCATGGCACAACGTTTCAAGACCGATGATATTGATTTGTTTTGGAAAGCACTTGATGATAAAAGCCGTCCTATAGAATTTGGCGTTGCTGAATCAAGGAATGAATAGAAGTAGGGTGGGCATCCTGCCTGCCCGAAAATATTGATAACCGGCAAGATGCCGGTTCCACCAAGATGCCGGTTCCACCTCACTCTTAAAATCATTCCATTATTAAGCAACGCCGAACCTTCAACCTTCAACGGGCTAACCTTCAACTGCATCACCTACCCTACACCGAACGCCAAGGGCGAACAACCGCCTCACCTTCAACCCTAGATTAAAGGTC
>NZ_JAAHIE010001094.1:0-1726 GCF_010671945.1 Moorena sp. SIO4E2 | reverse complement strand
GGATTTCCCGCTTAGGGTGTCTGGTGGATTTAGCAGAACAAACCAAAGTCATTCTGCGCAAGGGAGCCTGGTATAGCCACAATGGGGACAATATTGCTCAAGGTCGGGATAATACAGTTAAGTATTTAGTTGAACATCCCGAGTTTGCTGAAAATATTGAGCAGCAAGTACGTCAGCAACTCGACATGGGAGCAGTAGTTTCAGCTAACTCAGTGGCTCCTGTGGATAGCAAGGAAGCGGATAGCATTGAAGCAGGAGATGAGGAAGCTTAATCTATCAGCTATCAGCTATCAGCTTAAGCGCTACGCGCACGCTACTTGAGGTGCTATCAGCTATCAGCGGTCAGTTATCAGCGGTCAGTTATCAGCGGTCAGTTATCAGCGGTCAGTTATCAGCGGTCAGTTATCAGCTATCAGCTATCAGCTTTTGAATAAAATAAACTCACCGCTGACCGCTGAATGCTTACAATTTACTTTTCTTGAGAGGAATGTCTAATTAAAAAGCGGTCTAGAATTTCTAACTGCTGAGCCGGAGTGAGTTCAGAAGAGGTTGCTCCTTCAAGCTCTTGCATTTCTTGTGCAGAGTCTTCTGAGGCAAATACGTCTGTTTCTTGCGGCTCTAGAAATGGGTTAGTATCTCGGCTGATCTGATCTAGGGATAAGGATGAGCCAATTGTTGCTTGATCACTGCTCAAGTTGTTTTCTGCTGCTAAGGCTTCGATTTGGGCTAGGATATCTGAGCTAATTTTCTCTACAGTCTTAGTCTGTTCGCAAAAGAAAAAACAAAAACTAATGCTAGCTAGTCGCACATACTGGCCATCCTTGAGAAGATGACGCCCTTTGACTCGTTTTCCATTGATAAAGGAACCATTGGTGCTCTCCAGGTCAATTAGGTAAAATCCCTGCTTGTGTATGTGCTGAATCACAGCATGATGTCTAGACAAACGCCTCTCGGGGAGCTGTATTGCTGACTGGCGTCCCCGACCGATTGTCCAAATTCCTTGAGGCTGGAGCAGGGTTTGAGTTTTACCATTCACTAGGTTAGTCAGCAAATAGGCTTGTTGACCCTGAATGACACCAGCTACATATCGTGTTTCAAACAAGCCGATAGGATGGTTAGTTTTGTCCAGCTAAAGATTTTTTGTCTAGTAGAGTGTAATGATGCTTTTCGGTAAAATCTAGACGAGCCTAAACATTTAGTTCACACCTAATCAGAGCCGTTAGAGAGGCTATGCTCACCATGGCTTCCATAATCTTCTTATCCTATTAGTATACCCTGAGATTCCTCTGTACCTCAAAGGAGTGTGATGGTTTTCCTACTATAATTTCCGTTCTGCCTTATTTTCCAGGCGAAATAGCCAAACCATCAAGATAACTACACCGATTTGCAGAGCCAAGTTAGGCATGGCAGTAGCTACAGATTTACCAGCAGCTAACTGGGCTAGAAAAACCATTGCACCGATAAAACCAGAGGCACCAAAGGCAATATAGATAAATTTTCTTAAGCCTCGGTAGGGATGTTGGGCTTCTGCTTTTAGCCTGGCATACTTCTCTGGATTGATTTTTTGCCCAGAGACTTTGGGATTGGGGTAAGGTTTTTTTGAGTTCGAGTTGGTCATGAATGTTTTACCCTAACTTACCTGACTGATTTGCTGTAGTAATATTTGCTATATTAATAAACTGGTGCCGATGTAGCTCAGTGGTAGAGCATTCGATTCGTAATCGAA
>NZ_JAAHIE010001093.1:0-1727 GCF_010671945.1 Moorena sp. SIO4E2 | reverse complement strand
TAGAGGCGATGGACATATCCTCAGGCATGCTAGAGGAAGCTCGGAAAAAGAATGTTTACACCAGTTTCCACCAACAAGTTTTGGGTGAACCCTTGGATTTTCCCTCAGCCACCTTTGATGCCATCATTAGTGTTGGGGTTTTTACCTATGGACATGTCAAAAGTAACGCATTTGACGAACTGATTCGTATTACCAAGCCAGGGGGATACATTGTTGTTAGTATGCCTACCGATCTGTCTGAGAGTAACGAGTTCAAACCAAAGCTAACTGCCCTAGAGCGGTCTGGTCAATGGGAAATGGTTACAGCGACAGAGAAATTTCTTACCCATGAAAAGAAAGACACTGGTGTTTATTTAAAAGTTTGGGTGTACAAGGTTTGTTAGGAGCGTGATATCAACAATAAATAATCTAAAAATAGTAGGAAAAGCGTTTTTTTTTGATGAACTATCAAAACTTTAAAAAATTGATAAATAACCCCAAAATTGTGGTATTATGGGCTACACCTAGATCTGTATCAACCGCCTTCGAGAGAACTTTTTCACAACGCCCAGATACAGCAATCATTGATGAACCATTCCTTGATGTTTATTACTTTAGCAAATGGCGGCGTTCCAATCGCTTTGGCGATTGTGAACAGCGCCAAGATTACCAACCTACTCAGGTAATTGAAGAAATAAAATCCAAAGCGGAGGCAGCTCCTCTAGTTTTTATGAAAGAGATGGCTTACCAAGGACTGCCATACATCCCTCAGGATTTTCTCGCTTCTGTGCTCAATACTTTTATTGTGCGTAATCCTCAGGAGGTAATGGCTTCCTGGTATCGGGTAAATGAGTCTCCTACAAATGAAGAGTTTGGTTTTGATGGCTTGAAACAAATGTGGCAAATAGTAACTAAGCAATTAAAACAGAAACCAATCCTTGTTGAAGCTAATTCCTTCCGTCGTCATCCCCAAAAAGTTTTGAGCGAGTATTGCCAACGCATAGGAGTTAAGTTTTACCCCCAAATGTTGAGTTTTAATGAGGATAAATGGAGGGAATGTCAGCCTGATGAAATGGAGAGTCGAGCTAAATGGTATAAAACTTTAGACGGTAGTAGTGGGATTGTGCCACCAACTCAAGAAAAAGTGGAAATTCGTCCTGAAGATGTCGGGATGGTTGAAGGAGCGCAGAAAGTTTATGAAGAGCTTTATCATGTCGCAATTTAATCGGATAGCAATATGAATAAAGAAAAATTTTTACAAGGTCGCGTAGCAATAGTAACTGGCGGGACATCTGGTATAGGTAAAGCCGTCGCTCTTGCGTTAGCAGAAATTGGGGCTAACGTAGCCATTGGCTCCCGCTCCGCTGAGAAAAGTTCTTGCCAAACAGAAATTGAGGCAAAAGGGGTTAAGGCTTTAGCAATGACCCTAGATGTTTCTTCTACTGATTCAGTTGAGACTTTTTGCAATAATGTATTCAAAACTTTTGGTCAAGTCGATATCCTGGTTAATGCTGCTGGAATAACCTACCTGCATAAAATCTCCGAGCATCCCGATCAAGACTGGCATCGTGTTATTGATGTTAACCTCAATGGTATTTATCGTACGATCAAGTTTTGTTTGCCAGGAATGATCGAACGCAAGTGGGGTCGCATTATCAACATTGCTTCTACTGCTGCCTCAGTTGGTAATCCTAATGTTCCTGCCTATTGTGCTTCTAAAGCAGCAGTGGTTGGGCTAACTCGTTGTG
>NZ_JAAHIE010001092.1:0-1728 GCF_010671945.1 Moorena sp. SIO4E2 | reverse complement strand
TAGAGGCGATGGACATATCCTCAGGCATGCTAGAGGAAGCTCGGAAAAAGAATGTTTACACCAGTTTCCACCAACAAGTTTTGGGTGAACCCTTGGATTTTCCCTCAGCCACCTTTGATGCCATCATCAGTGTTGGCGTTTTTACTTATGGACATGTCAAAAGTAACGCATTTGACGAACTGATTCGTATTACCAAGCCAGGGGGATACATTGTTGTTAGCATGCCTACCGATCTGTATGAAAGTAGTGAGTTCAAACCAAAGCTAACTGCCCTAGAGGGGTCTGGTCAATGGGAAATGGTTACAGCGACAGAGCAATTTCGTACCCATCAAAAAAAAGACACTGGTGTTTATTTAAAAGTTTGGGTGTACAAGGTTTTTTAAGAGCACAATGTCAACAATAAATCATCTAAAAATAGTAGGAAAAGCGATTTTTTTTTGATGAACTATCAAAACCTTAACAATTTGGTAAATAAACCCAAAATTGTGGTATTATGGGCTACACCTAGATCTGTATCAACCGCCTTCGAGAGAACTTTTTCACAACGCCCAGATACAGCAATCATTGATGAACCATTCCTTGATGTTTATTACTTCAGCAAATGGCGGCGTTCCAATCGCTTTGGCGATTGTGAACAGCGCCAAGATTACCAACCTACTCAAGTCCTTGAGGAAATAAAATCCAAAGCGGAGGCAGCTCCTCTAGTTTTTATCAAAGAGATAGCTTACCAAGGACTGCCATACATCCCTCAGGATTTTCTCGCTTCTGCCATCAATACTTTCATTGTGCGTCATCCTCAGGAGGTAATGACTTCCTGGTATCGGGTAAATGAGTCTCCTACAAATGAAGAGTTTGGTTTTGATGCCTTGAAACAAATGTGGCAAATAGTAACTAAGCAATTAAAACAGAAACCAATCCTTGTTGAAGCTAATTCCTTCCGTCGCCATCCCCAAAAAGTTTTGAGCGAGTATTGCCAACGCATAGGAGTTAATTTTGAACCCCAAATGTTGAGTTGGAATCAGGATAAATGGAGAGAATGTCAGCCTGATGAAATGGAGAGTCGAGCTAAATGGTATCAAACTTTAGACGGTAGCAGTGGGATTGTGCCACCAACTGAAGAAAAAGTGGAAATTCGTCCTGAAGATGTCGGGATGGTTGAAGGAGCGCATAAAGTTTATGAAGAGCTTTATCATTTCGCAATTTGATGGGATAGCAATATGAATAAAGAAAAATTTTTACAAGGTCGCGTAGCAATAGTAACTGGCGGTACATCTGGTATAGGTAAAGCCGTCGCTCTTGCTTTAGCAGAAATTGGGGCTAACGTAGCCATTGGCTCCCGCTCCGCTGATAAAAGTTCTTGCCAAACAGAAATTGAGGTAAAGGGGGTTAAGGCTTTAGCAATGACCCTAGATGTCTCTTCTAGTGATTCAGTTGAGACTTTTTGCAATAATGTATTCAAAACTTTTGGTAAAGTCGATATTCTGGTTAATGCTGCTGGAATAACCTACCTGCATAAAATATGCGAGCATCCTGATCAAGACTGGTATCGTATTATTGATGTTAATCTCAATGGTATTTATCGTACGATCAAGTTTTGTTTACCAGGAATGATCGAACGCAAGTGGGGTCGCATTATCAACATTGCTTCTACTGCTGCCTCAGTTGGTAATCCTAATGTTCCTGCCTATTGTGCTTCTAAAGCAGCAGTGGTTGGGCTAACTCGTTGTG
>NZ_JAAHIE010001091.1:0-1732 GCF_010671945.1 Moorena sp. SIO4E2 | reverse complement strand
CAAAAGATCTGGACGACCGCCTAGAAGCTGGGCTTCCTTGTGTGAGTTGTGGGTTAGGGATAACTCCAAATTAGCATAAGACACCACCGCCTCGTTCAGGCGGTGGAAGCTTCATACATCGAGCGAGTAAACATGAACTCCCAGCTGAAGCTTAGGGCTTTGGTTTTGATCAATGAGATGTCTAGGGACTGAGGGTCATCAATTATTGCGATATGACCGCGAGGCTTAATCAGCTCGATGATGCCAGGAAAATGTCCGTCTGATCCTGAAAGGGAAGCAACGTAGCGGGGTTCGAGTCCCAATTCCTTGATTTGATCAACAAGGGACTGGCGGTGATTGATCACATGGTCGGCACCCATCTTTTGAACCCACTCGATGGTTTCCGGACGAGATGCAGTGGCGATCGCGGTCAACCCGGTGAGTTTCTTGGCAAGTTGAATCAGGATTGATCCAACACCTCCCGCACCACCGATAATCAGTATACTCTCGCCCTTGCCTTCTCCTTCTTTGACCCCGAGGCAGTCGAACAGGATTTCCCAGGCAGTAATGGAGGTGAGTGGAAAACCAGCTGCTTCCGCAAAGCCCAGGGATTTCGGCTTTTTCCCAACAATCCGCTCATCAACGGCATGGAGCTCGGAGTTGGTGCCCGGTCGAGTGATATCACCGGCATAAAAGACTTCATCACCAACTTTAAATTTACTGACATCGCTGCCAACTTGTCGAACAACACCTGCGGCATCATACCCAATGACCTTGGTGCCCTTTTCCGGTGCCATCTTGGCGCGCACTTTCACGTCCACAGGATTGACCGAAATTCCCCGAACCTCCACCAACAGGTCGTGTGGCTCTAATTCCGGTGTTTCGGTTTCAAATTCGATCAGCGCTTCTGGTGCAGTGATTGGTCCAGGCTGATTATAGCCTATGGCTTTCATATCTTGGTTTTCCTTTTTTGATCAATGCCGCCGATTCGATTCTATTGCAGTTTTTAGTTTAATACTGCTGCACTGCCCACCCTAAATCAACTTATGGGGAAAACATGATATGTACATTTTTGTTAAGTAATCTGGATTCGCTGCTCTAGCACCTGAAGTGAAGCAGGGATCACAGTTGCTGGAGTTTTGCGATTGGCCTTTGGGCCACGCTACGCAAACGCATCCTCTTCTTCTACCAGATATTGGTGATGGGAGGTGCTATAATTATAAATTAAACTATCAACAAGACTGGTACGTCCAGTAAGCAATATAAAAAGGTAGTAAAGTACATCCTTTCACGACGTAAATTTTACCAGTAATTTGCCTATTAATTTTATTTAATTACAACAATATAGTCATTACATCCTCCTAGCTTTTATACTGAAACCATTCATTATCCAGGAGATATCATGTCAGAAGACTCTAATAAATCTACTCCAAATGACCTTAAACAAATCAAAATTTCTGGTGGATTAGTAAATGCTAATAATGTTTATGCAAATCAGATAGGTGCCGAGATCAATAATTATGCTCCAGAGCAAAAACAAAACCTAGCAAATGCAGCAGCAGAAATTCAAAAGCTTTTGCAGCAACTAGACCAGAGTTATCCCAATGCAACGGCAATCGAAAAACAGAGTGCTTTAGCTGTAACTCTGCAACAAGAAATTAAGCAAAACCCAACATTCAAGGCCAGGCTAAGTAATGCCCTAAAAGAAGGCGGAATCGAAGCCCTGAAGGTGTTGTTTGCCCCGATTGGTATA
>NZ_JAAHIE010001090.1:0-1735 GCF_010671945.1 Moorena sp. SIO4E2 | reverse complement strand
GTTCAGCATTGGTTGGTGCCTCACCAATTCCGTTTTCTGATGCGCCAATCTTGGTAACGATGCAAACGGTAATGATTGCTAACATCACCAGCATTTTTGGATTAACGGTTGAAAGAGCTTTTCTGGGAATGGTGATATCTGCTCTTGGGGGTACAGGAGGAATGACTGCAGTGGGTAAAGTAATTGTCGCGAATTTACTCAAAATGATTCCGGGTGCAGGCACCGTGCTTGGTGGAGCAATATCAGGCTCAACGGCAGCAGCACTAACCTTGGCTCTTGGTCTATCTTATATCGAAGCACTCAAGATTTATGTGAAAGCTCAGGTTGATGGTAAGGAAATACCCCTTTCTGAACTGGCGAAAATTATCATTGAACAATATAAATACTATGCGGGAACAGGTCAAAAAAGCTTGAGGGATCAGGAATTACCGCCTTCAGATTAGGGGAGGTTTCCGACTCCCGATTCCCGATTCCCGATTCCCGATTCCCGACTCCCGACTCCCGATTCCCGACTCCCGACTCCCGACTGCTATCATTTAAATATGATAGAGATTACTCACCATTAGTTTACTGTTTTCATCGTTGATAAATCGTTGGATAAATTCGGGTATTTTTTTATTGTGATTAGGATAGACAGTGGATTGCCAACAATAGGATAATTGACCAATTTGGAATAACCGAAATGCTAAATCTAGATCGGCTCCCTCGGGAATTCTAATGGTTTCTTTAAATCCACCGATTTGTTGAAGAGCTTTTTTCCAAATCAGGGCATTGGCTGTAATTAATGATTCTGGTCTACTGATATGGCACTCTTCAACCATGGTTAAGGGAATGAGTCTTTCTTGACCTTCATAAAATTTTGACAATAAATCCTTGCCCGATGCTTTAACATTACCTGCATAGCCTATTGACCCATTTATGCTATTAAGATAGCCTTGGATAAATGATTCAGAGGGAAGACAGTGGCTATCGGTAAATAATATCCAATCTCCTTTGGCATAGTTTATGCCTACATTTCTGGCAGAGGCCAAATCATTTTTTGAGCATTTCAGTAATCTGATGGAAAGGTTATTACCTTGGAAGTGTTGAGCGATAGTAATTGGTCGCCTGGAGTTATTATCAACAATAATAATTTCTTGGGGATAGATGTAGGGACTCTGGGTGTTAAAAAATTCAGTTAAAAATAAATCAAGTCCTTCTTGATTATTCCTGACGGGAATAACGATTGATATATCAGATGCTTGAATGTTTAAGGGTACAGTAAAATCGGAGTAATTCTGGGGCGTTGAATGAAGTTTGTTGATGAAAGTCATAGGATTACCTCAATTGTCTGGATTAGAGTTCTGCCAACTGACTAGTGCAGGGGGGCAGAAATAACAAACCCGCGTCCTAGAGTCGAAATCCTTGATATTAAAGAACTTCAGACTTCAGACTTCAGACTTCAGACTTCCGGGTAGCTGCACTATAACTTCTATACACAATCTTGGCTATTCCACCAGGAAATTTTTGGGGAGGGTGGGGAGATAGGGAGATAGGGAGATGGGGAGATAGGGAGATAGGGAGATAGGGAACAGGGAACAGGCAATAGGCAATAGGCAATAGGCAAGAGGAACCCACCCCTAACCCCCTTTCAAGGGTATGTTTTTAAGATTCATCCAGGGGCAGGAGAAAAATCGGGAATAAATCTACCTGTAGGTAAAGGCATGCCCTTAATCGCAGATGCCAAAATTATTAA
>NZ_JAAHIE010000109.1:0-17523 GCF_010671945.1 Moorena sp. SIO4E2 | reverse complement strand
TGGAGGTTGAATGGAAGAACAAAAACTCAACACGGATATGGATTAAGTAATATGAAGTAATTCCACCTTGCCTCACGTCCCATCAGCTCTCTGGATTGTTAAGAAAGATGTGACTAATGCATAGCTTATTAAGGGGGACCAACGGGGGATCTCAACCCTGAAGCAGATCCGGAATCGATCCCCCCCAACCCCCCTTATCAAAGGGGGGAGTAATGAAGGGGATCTCAACCCTGAAGCAGATCCGGAATCGATCCCCCCCAACCCCCCTTATCAAAGGGGGGAGTAATCAAATAGCCCGACTCTGCACTCCCGACTGAATACTTACGCTTGTTTTCAGCTAAAGGCTGAAGGCTGACGGCTGACGGCTGACGGCTGAATGCTTAGGTTTGATCTCGTCTAGCCAAGTCAAGTTCACTAGTATTATCCAAACAAGTATCAGTAAGATTAGCCTTTCTTAAATCTGTACTTTTGAGGGTAGCTCCGGTAAAGTCAGCATCGGTTAGGTCAGCGTTGTAAAAACTAGTACCCCCTGTAGCCGCAAATGCGATCGCAGTACTCCGAATCCAGGCATGTTTAGGGTCTTCGGTGAGAGCACCCCAGCCCAGGTAAGAACCAAGTAACGCCAAGAGGAAGGCCAAGGTTCCACCTATGGCAGATGCCAGGTCGAAGCCCAAGGTTCCTGTTTTGGTAAATGGCAAGGCTGACTGCTGTACAGCAAACACTCCAGCTACCGCTCCACCTACAGCTACCAACAAGCCTAAGACTCCCACTAAGACACCATCCAAGACTCCCGATCCCGCTCCAGTTGTAGCTACGGCTAGGGCTAGGGCGAAGGGTAAGCCTAAGGCAAAGGCTAGGGCGAAGGGGAAAGCTAAGCCAAAGGCTCCAGCGACAGCGACAGCTACGGCAAAGGCAAAGACCAAGCCTACCACTAAGGCTTGGACTGTTTGAATACCTTGACCAAGGATAACAACAAATAAAACAATTATTGCCACCAAGGCTATCCAGGCGAAGATTAGGTTTGCTCCCTGGACATAGTTAACAATAAATGCTGCATAACACCCACCATAAAATGATACAATTGCTGATAGTATTAAGGCGATCATCGATGAAACCAATATAATAACAATTGACCACGATTGTGGTAATCCAGCCTTAGCTTTACAGAACTTAGTCCCAGTTAGAATAGTATTCTTAAAGTTAGCTCCTCTAATATCAGCTTCACTAAAATCTGCCCCTGAAAGGTCTCTCCCTTGGAATGACTGACCCCTGAGATTTACCTTTCGGAAATCCCTTTCTCCTTGGGCATATCTTGCTAGAATTGTTTGAGCTTTCATTAGCATTTATAGGAGTTATTAATTGGGTGAGCTATAAATTAGGGAGTCGGGAGTCGGGAGTCGGGAGTCGGGAGTCGGGAATAAATCTTGTAGATTTTAATTACTATCAGAAGTGCTATAGTGATTAGTTGCTAGACCAGGATAAACCAGTATTATTTTTAAATCCCTACTGGAGCTAAGAGGGTGCATCTTAATGCATGGTGTTTGACCCGGTGGTGCGTTACGGGGCGGGCTGTCACAACCAGACACGAAGAGGCGGAAAATTAGGGCGACCGCCCCTAACGCACCCTACAGAACTTATCAATAACCATGTGCATAGCCCATAAGCTGATAGCTGAACGCGATCGCGTGCGCGTAGCCCATAAGCTGATAGCTGATAACTGATAGCTTACGACTCCCTAAAGAAAACCGAAGCAAGGGAGTTCCCATTAGAAACCGGTTCCCTATAGATGATTAAGATTGTGTTACTAATATCTATTAAGATTGTATCACAAATCCTGACCAAAAAAACTTAATATAATCTAAAATTATAGCCCTGCTCCCGACTCCCGATTCCCTACTCCCGACTCCCTCACAAGTTTGTTACAAAATTTTTCAAAATATGCTATAATATAATGTTTTTTGTGGTAAACTAAAAGTGTGGAGAATAAATTCCACGGAAGAGCCAGCCCGGACATGTTCAAGCGGGTCGGGCTGGCTCTTGATCCCCATTTACAGGAGACAACTTATATTATGTGCTATAGTCAGCGCCTATACGGATGGGTAATGATTCGGCTATTGCCACCGATGCCACCACTAGTTTTCGCTCGATTTGACAACCTTTCCGATGCCAAGAGCCATTCCCAGGCTCTGAAACAGTTGATGCCCGATGCGAAATTTTTGATTTTTTTTTGATAGAGGTCTGCCGATGGAGCAAGACGAATAATCTTAGGGGCTCAAGGGGTGATGATCATTATCACCCCTTGATGATTTGATTTTTTCGTTAAAAAGATCTTCAGCTATAGCGCAGCGCTATAAAAAAAGAATTAGTGGTTAGCAGCCAGTTGCTAATGAAAATAACACCAACAACTAACTACTAACCACTAACTTAAAGTTTCAATTCCTTTAGTAATCTAGGAATTCTAAATAGGTTGTGAATTATTACTTAGACAGAATCCCTGAACTACAAATGTTTTGGGTTGATTGAGTTTCACAAATCCTTTATAAACCCAATTGAATCAATCTACTGCCAACCATTGTCAGCTTGATACAACACATAATCAGCAAGGGCTGCAATCTGATCCGCTTTTAGACGACCTTTGAAGGCTGGCATGGGGGGCTTACCATTGGTGATCTGGTAAACAATCTTGTCCTTAGAGTACATGCCATACTTCTCAAGGATATCCTTTTTCAGAGTTTTTTGGGGATTGAGTAAATTATTTCCACCCTTATGACAACTGGCACAGTTACTTGCGAAGAGTTGTCCTGATTTAGCTAGGGCTGCTTCATCTACGGCTACAGCTACTTCGACAGGTTCAGCAGGAGTAGTTTCTTCCTCTGCTACCTCAGTAGGTTCAGCAGGAGTAGTTTCTTCCTCTGCTACCTCAGTAGGTTCAGCAGGAGCAGTTTCTTCCTCTGCTACTTCGGTAGGTTCAGCAGGAGCAGTTTCTTCCTCTGCTACCTCAGTAGGTTCAGCAGGAGCAGTTTCTTCCTCTGCTACTTCGGTAGGTTCAGCAGGAGCAGTTTCTTCCTCTGCTACTTCGGTGGGTTCCGCTGGGGATTCCACGGTTTCAGTAACTGCAGCAGTTGGGGCAGGTGTGGTTTCTGGAGGAACAGTAGCTGTAGTTGACCCAGCGCAACCATAGGTAAAGGTCAACACACAGACCGTTACCACTAGGAGTGATAATAGCTTTTTCAATGCAATTTGTCTCATGAGATTAAAAAAAACAAGTTGGCTAGTCCATACAGGATTGTCAGATCATGTCTTTCTTTCCGTCAAAAGACAAGCTGTCAAACTTCTTTTTTCCTGACTTGAAGCGCAGTCAGGGCGCACACTGTGCGCCCTGACGTCATACCCTACGGTTATAGTTGCTGGGTAAGTCTTGATTTAAATTCACAAAACTACCACGATTTGCGATCGCTTAAGTCTTAGAATAGTTAATCTTGTGAAAGCTGTGTGGTTTTGACATTGCTGGAAGTCTTGATCCACAGCCCTAGTCCTAGTGCTACTATGACTCAGCTTCAACAATGATTGTGCCTCCCATGCCAGCACCACGGTGGGGGGCACAGTAGTAGGAGTATGTACCAGGCTCATCAAACGTAGATGTATAGGAAGAACCCGCAGCCATCAACATGTTTTTGTGACTCAGAGATGGATAGCCATCAACAATAACATTATGAGGACCAATTTTGTTCATCACCCACTTGACAGTTTCCCCTGCTTTGATGGTAATAACACTTGGTTCAAATTTTAGTTGCCCATTGTCTGTACCCATTTTTATAGTGTAGGTTCCTCCACCAGCTGCAGCAGCAGGCTCAGGTGCTACAGCCACCTCCGTGGGTTCCGCTGGAGTAGGTTCTTCTTCAGCGATCTCAGCGGGTTCCGCTGGGGATTCCGCCTCTTGGGCAACTTCAGCAGCTGGGGCAGGTGTGCTTTCTGGAGGAACAGTAGCTGTAGTTGCGCCACCGCAACCATAGGTAAAGGTCAAGATACAGAAGGTTACCACAAGCAGTGATAGTAGCTTTTTCAATGCTATGTTTTTCATAAAAAAAATTGAACCATGACTGTCAACGGTTCAATTATATGACAACTCGTCATACACATTACAAGCTGTCAAACTTATGATCAAACTTATTATGATCAGATGGCTTAGAAAGCCTACAGGTAAAGGGAAGGGCGGCTGGCACAAACATCACCGAGGCAGCAATTAAGTAATCTGCTAGTATGGCCAGGGAAATGCTAAGCTGCCATCACACCAGCAGCAATAGGGGCAAATCCACCTATGATCAGGGTATCTTAGGTGCGGGAGATCATAGGTGGACATGATTAAGGATTCTTTTTACTTGCACAAGGATTCTTTTTACTTGCACAAGGATTGGATTTACCGGCACAAGGATTGCCTTGCTCTGTAGTACTCTCACCAGGAGTAGTATTGGTTGTGGGAGCACCACAGGATGTTACCAGTCCTAGAGTGACAATTGAGGCAGCAGCGATAGTAGCAAAATACTTAATTTTCATGGCAATTCCCTCCTTTGCTGTAATGAAGGTTAATTTTTATCTGCATTGTACATGAGTAATAATTGAAATGGCTTAAAATGAATTGCTTGAAACTGAATGAAACCTGAGAGATGACTGAGGAAGAGCTGAGAAATGACTAGTAGCGATTTAGCTGCTTTCCCAGCAGTCAAATTTCAGTCAGACTTTAAAACAGCCCTGTCTCCTGAAGCAAGGGTAATTTTGTGATTGCTTTTTTTCGTAAATTCAAATGTAAATTGAAATGTAACTTAAAAACATCGTCAGCTTATGTGCATAAGCTGAGAGCTGAGAGCTGAGAGCTGAGAGCTGAGAGCTGAGAGCTGAGAGCTGAGAGCTGAAACCTGAAACCTGAAACCTGATAGCTGATAGCTGATAGCTGATAGCTGATAGCTGATAGCTTACAAAACATCTATCAAAAACCTTGCTTAGGTAAACTGTATGGAAAGTAGTGATTGGTTGCTGACAAATCAAGGCAACTGTGAAGCCTGTGAGATACCTAGTGACTGGGAATGGTCAACGAAACCCTATCGACTCTATCGGTTTCTGACTGACCTAGAGGATACTCTCGATCAGATTAACGATGAGCGCCAACTGCTCCAAGTCATTCGTCCTTTGGTACGTCGCTTACTCACTAGTTCCTACTGGCTACAGGGTGAATATCTTGAACCTAACCCTGACCCAGGCTGGTCGGTGCAAATGCTTTATGATGAAATCAATTATCCCTTAACCGTCCAAAATGTAGTCTGGTTACCGGGAAGAGTTTCTCCCATTCACAACCATGGTACATGGGGAGTAGTAGCCGTGATCAGTGGCCAGGAAAAAAACACCTTTTGGCGGCGTACTGATGACCCAGACTTTCGCGATCGCATCGAACAAGTTGGGGAAAAAATCCTATTCCCTGGAGATATTATTAGTTTTACCTCTGATGCTATTCATAGTGTAGAAGCAATGGGAGATGAACCAACAATTACCTTTAATATTTATGGGGAAACAAACTACGACCAGCGATTTGAGTTTGATCCACTAACCCATTCGGCAAAGATATTTTGAATTAAGAATTGAGAATGTAGAATTAAGAATTAAGAATTAAGAATTAAAAAAATATAACATGTTGAAGTTTGTCTGTCATAATTGCTAAGTTAGCACCTAGGGGAGTAGCCAAAAAATAAAATACCAGATTTTAGCTTGTAGGGTGGGCAAAAATATTTTGGTTCAAATGAGTCTTCTAGATAAGAGAACTTTGCCCACCCTACTTTAATTGGTATTTTTTTTACATGCAAGTCCCTAAACTTCTCCATTCTCAATTTTTCATTCTAAATTATACATTTTTAATTCTACATTCTTAATTCTACTATTCCCTTTACTATCTATTCCAAGCAATCGGAATACTGGGATGGGAAACTGAGACATTAGCATCTTTGTCGGATTTAGTTTCTAGATCCAGTACCCTCACAACTTGGTTATAGATTTCTTCTGCTTGTTGGGGAGAATCTCCAATGCTGGTTAACCCTAGTTTGCCAAATTCAGAGAGTGTGCCTATTAAGTGAAATACAGTGCCAGTTTTGGTGCTGCTATCAAAATGCAGTTGATGGTAGGCGATAATATCCATCAAGTCATTGGGCATTAACCCTTTGTAACTATCTTTTTGTAAATTGTCCGTGGCAATATAGTGCTTTGGTTGACCCTCTTGAGAGCAAAAAAGACCAGTGGAGAGGTCATAGCGACCATTGGTCATGAATTTCAGGGTCATAAAGGGATGGGTTGTACCGCCTTTGCGCAGGTTGATTTCAATGGCTTGTAAGTCCCAGGTATCCCGATCGGGCTGATGAACCGCAACAAAATCTACACCGTAACGCTCTATTGCTCCTTTTTTCGCTAAGGTCTGACCGACTCGTAGTCCCAAATCTTGCAATTGTAGGCGATAACCTGGATCAGCGGGAAATCGACAACCTAAATAAATCTGACCGTCTGATCCGCCGAGAATTTGATCGTGAGTCGAGAGAATCTTGACCTCGCCATGGGGGGTAATATAAGCCTGAACGCTAGGCGATCGCTTTTTTTCTCCGTCAATAAAGGCTTCGGCAATTGCCCCTAACTGCGGTATCCGACTGCTATAACTCTCCCAGGTTTCCCCACTAGCTTGAAATCTCAAATTTACGATCTTTTCTTTCAAAGCCGCTACTGTTTGAGTATGGGAAACATTTCCCGGACCTACCTCCGATAGTGGTTTCAAGTCCAAGATAGCATTGCCCTCCCCAGAAAACCCTTCGTTGAGTTTAATCACAATCTTGTTCAGTTGCGGTTGCCTGTGCCATAACTGCGCTGTTGCTTCGACTAAATCATCAACGGTCCAGACTAACTCACTGCCGTCGGGATGGGGGACACCACTGTCAGCAAAAATTTGCCGACTACCGCTCTTGGTACCCCAATAAAGCAAATCTGGGTCTGGGGCAAGTAGGGGTAAGTTCAATTTTAAGGATATCTCGCGCTCTAGATTAGTAGAGTTGTAACAAGACATGTAAGACTTTCCTGGACGTAAGGCTTGACGAATCCGCTTCATCAAGCGGGGACGTTCTAGAATCTTTTGGCTAAGTGGCTTGAGGGAAGCATCATAGGTGGAAAACAGCAGTAAGCGATCGCGTGCATGGGAAAAGGGAATTCCTGGCAGAAGCTGCAAGTAGTAATCAATCACAATCGGTGGCAACGGCACAGCGGTAACATAAATTAACCGTGTGTAAGGGTTGCGCAGACGAATTAGGGAAAATAATAACCGTTCTTCGTAGTGCAAAAAACCCTCAACTTTCAGCAGTTCCCGTTGGTCAACACTGACAGAAGGTACTACCAGAATATCGTGGTCGTCTTGGTCAAATTGATCACTACTCTGCCAGCGATCGCGTAATTGGTGCTGTAGTTGCTGAAACTTTGACTCTTGCCGAGATAAAGAATCATTCACATTGTCCATTGTTTTTTAAAATGGTAGCTATAGCGCTGCACCCAGGGAATCGGGAATCGGGAATCGGGAATCGGGAATCGGGAATCGGGAATCGGGAATCGGGAACAGGGAATCGGGAATCGGGAATCGGGAATCGGGAATCGGGAATGAAAAAGCTTGTAATCGCTTAAGTCTCTAGCTCCTCTACGGATTTGGGCACACCAGCAGTCAAGACTTCATTCCCTGACTCAGTCACTAACACATCATCCTCAATCCGAATCCCAATCCCGCGCCAGCGCTGATCAATAGCTGGCTGACCTTCCAAAGGCTCAGTATCAGGACCAATATAAAGTCCTGGTTCTACTGTTACTACATTACCGGGCTGAAAAATATGCCAGTTCTCCCCCTGTTTGTACCCTCCACTGTCATGGACATCCAATCCCAGCCAGTGACCGGTGCGGTGCATATATAGATGTTTATATTTCTTCTCTTTAATAATTTCCTCACTATCACCGGCCAGGAGTCCCAAATCGATTAACCCTTCCACCAGGATTTTCACAGCCGTGTCATGAAACTGATTAAAGGGATTCCCTGGTTTAACTTGTGCGATCGCATTCAACTGTGCCTTCAAGACCAGCTCATACAGAATTTTCTGCTCTGGGGTAAACTTACCACCCACTGGAAATGTCCGAGTAATATCAGCGTTATAATACCCATAAGAACAACCAGCATCAATCAGTAGTAAATCCCCGTCTTGCATCTGTCGATTGTTCTCGGTATAGTGTAGTATGCAGCTATTGGCCCCAGATGCTACTATGCTCGGGTAAGCCGGTCCGATGGCACCTCGTCGCCGAAAATCATGTTCTAGCTCTGCCTGCACTTCATATTCATAACGTCCAGGTTGAGTAAATGCTCTAGCATGGTTATGGGCGTCCACAGAGATTTCCACAGCTTGACGCATCAACTTCAATTCCGTAGTACTCTTAACCCGGCGCATCCCATAGAGAATTAAGTTAGTCGATTCGAGAGCCATCGGTCCGGTTCCGTTTTTGGGATAAAGTCCCATCAACCTTTGCCAGTGTTTCAGGATGGTATCATTGAAAGGTTTATCCCGTCCCAAGTGGTAATAAATTCGATCGGCCTTTTTTAAATACTGAGGTAACTTCTCATTCAACTCAGTAATCGGATAGGTCTCATCCGCTCCAAATTGTTCTTTTGCTGCTTCCACACCTTTCCGATAGCCTGTCCAGACTTCTTTCTCTGGTTCTTTCGGTTGCACAAACAGGACAAATCGGTGTTCTTCGTGATGGGGCGCTAGTACAATTACTGCTTCTGGTTCATTGAAACCGGTCAAGTAAAAAAAATCGCTATCCTGTCGGAAATTGTATTCCACAGTATTATGCATAATGGCAACCGGGGCGCTCCGAAAGATTGCGGTCCCGTTGCCAATCTTACTCATCAACTGTTCACGACGCTCTTTATATTCGGTTTGTGGAATCATCCTTAGTTATTGGTTAGTTGTTTGCTATATTTCTTTTTAGCCCAAGCCCACCTATATAGAACTGGTTAATGGCAATTTTACCGTATAGGTTGTACCAACTCCGACTTGACTAGTTAAGGTAATTTGACCATGATGCAAATCCACAAACTTGCGGATCATGCCTAGCCCCATTCCTGAAGAATACATAGAACCAATATTACTAGCTCGGAAGAACGCTTCAAATAATTGTCCCTGACCTTCGGGCACAATCCCACTGCCTTGGTCTTTTACCTGGAACACAATTTGGTTATCTTCACAAAAAATTTCCAAAGCAATCATACTACCCTTCAAGGAGTAATGAGTTGCTAAGGTCAGCAAATTGCTCAAAATTTGCCGTAGGATTTGTTCATCCAGCTCAACTAGGCCAGGGTAATCCTGAGCAAATAACTCAATAGTATAGCGCTTTCCCACAATGATTTGCTGCTCTTCGACTAAACTGCGGCAGAATTCAACCACATCTACGGGCACACAGTTGAGCTGGAGTTCACCGGATTCAGCCTTGCTTAAGGTCAGAACATCCTCCATAATTCGAGTCATTCGCATCACTGATGATTGAATCCGATACAAGTTTCTTTCTTTTTTGTGCGGTGACAACTTGGAACCGTATTTTTGCAGGACTTCAGCAGCAGTTAGGATAATCGATAGGGGAGTGCGAAACTCATGGGAAATCCTAGCGATTAGGTCAGATTTCAGTTCCCCTAGTTCTTGTACTGCAGACAATATTTGACCCACTTGAGCTTCAGCTTGTCGGCTAGCGGCAGCTTTGGCTGGCAATTTTGATCTTTCTACTGCCAATAATTCTGGTTGTTGCTGTTCCCTGATATTCCACAGCACAAGAACTACACCCTTGATGGTACCATCTTCTTCTGTAATCGGGGAAGCACTATCTCCCACGGAGATCTTGCTACCGTCTTTGGCAATCAAACCTATGCCCTGATCCACAAAAATGACCCTTTCTTCCTGAAGCACTTCCATGACTGGGTTCTGGAGTGGGGTATCAGTGAGTTCGTCTACAATTTGAATCACATCTGTAATGCTTTGCCCAGAAGCTTCTGCTACTGTCCAGCCAGTGAGGGTTGCAGCTGCTGGGTTCATGTAGGTGATTGCTCCTGTTTCATTGGTAGCGATCACAGCATCATTAGTGGAGCTGAGTATTGTGGCTAGCAGATCCTGCTGTTTGACTAACTCTTTTTCCAGCTGGTGCCTATAGAGGGCCGTTTCAATCGCTACCCGCAATTCCCGTTCGTTAAATGGTTTGATCAGATACCCGAACGGTGCTGTCCTCTTAGCTCGGGCTAGGGTACTCTCATCAGAGTGGGCTGTCAAATAGACTACTGGAATCTGGAATTGCTCTCGGATGCGCTGAGCAGCAGTTATGCCATCTATATCGTTTGGATCTAAGGTAATATCCATCAGGACTAAATCAGGCTGGTTATTGGCAGTGCTGCTGATAGCGCCCGTACCAGAGGTGACGCTATCGGTTACTGTGTATCCCAACTGTATGAGCTGTTCAGCAATAACTTCAGCTGTGATCGCTTCATCTTCAACCACTAAGATGTTTATTTGTGACATTTCCTAGTTATGGAATTGCTTTTTAAGTTACCTTGGGTTGTCCCTTGTCTTAACTTTGAAGCAAGCCAGTGTGTTCTCCCTACTTAATAATTTTTGCTTTGGTTCTGTGCTGCCAGTTAGTTAACTGCCTCACAACCTGATAGTTCTATATCACAATTCGAGGGTGGGTCTTGAAAAATTTCCTAATGCTTTAAGCTTGTTTAAACTTGTTTAAACTTTATGAAAATTTAATTTTAAACATAACACCATGACTTGTATCTAACTCAAGCTCACCTTTGAGTTGCTTAGTGGCTAGGGTATGGACTAAGCGTAGCCCTAGGGTCTTGGGGTTTGCTAAATCTATACCTTCTCGGATGCCAAGACCATTGTCACTGACCATCAGTTCAAAATAGTTATCCTCACGGCACTTAAAGTCAACAATAATTTCACCGCCATCTACTTCTGGAAAAGCGTGTTTGAGGGCATTGGAGACTAATTCATTAATAATTAAACCACAGGGAATGGCCCTGTCGATGTCCAGAAATTTCTTAACAAAATTAACCTTAATCCTAGGGGGATGATTACTACAGGTGTAAGATCTTAATAAGTCCTTAGTCAGAGATTGAATATAATCTTCGAAGTCAAGCTGGCTCAGGTTCTTAGAGCCATACAATTTCTCATGGATTAAGGCCATGACTTGGAGACGGTTGCGGCTTTCACAGATGATCTCCAGGATACTTTCATCATCTATATATCGAGATTGGAGGTAAAGGATTCCTGAGACAATTTGTAAATTGTTCTTGACCCGATGGTGAATCTCTTTAAGCAGTATGTCCTTGTTTTGGGCCTCTAGAGTTGCTGCTTCTGCTCTGATGCGATCGCTAATATCTCGACCTTCTAGGATTAACAACACTATATTTCCGTTCTCATCCCGCAACGGTTTCACGGAAAACTCCATCGTGAGCACTTGACCCTGTAACCCTAGCACCGACCCTTGATAACGGACAAACTCACCGGTGGCTGCTCTCGCGATCGCATTTTTTAAAGGATTTTCGATTTGAGTAGACTTTGTCCACCATTGGATTTGCCAGAAGGGCTTACCCACAATCTCTGACGGAGTTAATCCGCTAAAGTCAAGGGCGGTTTGGTTGGCTTCGAGCAAGGTACCATCTGGTTGCAGCAGCCAAGTAAATTGGCTGGTCTGGTCAAAGATGGCTTGGAATTTTCGCTGACTCTCTCCCAAAGCTTTCTCGACTTGCTTGGCTTTGGTAATGTCAGTGACAATACCATCAATGCGTATGGGGATACCATGGGCATCGGTGTGAATTTGGACGTGATCACGAATCCAGCGCACCTGCCCATCAGAGCGCACGATGCGATATTCTAAGTCAATACCGTCAATTGCCAGGAGTGATTGGGGTGACAACGGCAATGATTTATTGTTGATAAAATTTCGCTTCTGCTGAACTCGTTCTCGGTCTTCTGGGTGGATTCCCTCTAGCCAAATATTTGAGTTAGCTAAAAAATCGGATATGCTATAACCATAAAGATTGTCAACAGCGGAGTTGAGGTAAAGCAGTTTGGAAGTTTGGGGGCGCACGGACCAAACCACATCCTCTAGGGAACTCAAAATACTTTCGATACTTTCGAGTCGATTGTGGCTTAACTGTAATGCCAATTCGTTTTTTCCGAGTGCCTCTTGAGCCAGAATGCGTCCGCGAATCTCCTTGGCTAGTCTAGAATTAGCAGTTAAGAGTTCAGCAGTGCGTTGTTCAATCCGTCGTTCTAGCTCAAGGCTGGCTTGTCGCAACTTTTTGATCAGCTTCTGGTTCTGGTCTTTGATCCAGCCGAGCCGCACAGCCAGTAAGACCACCACTAGAATCCCCAAACTGACCTCTACTGAACCCCCGGTTAAACTCGGTGGACCAAAGTGAACAGCAGAGGCATAGATCAGGTAAATTGCCCATACTGTGGCACTGGTAACTCCAGCAAGTAATCCGTCGATACTGGCAGTTAGGGCAACAGCAAAGATAAGAAGTATAAACGGAGTTGGAACAATAAACCCAAACTGCCGTAGGGTTTCAATCCAGAAAATCATGGCTACAAGCGCCACTCCACCAGTCCAGAAAGGCGGTTGCAGTCTGGGTAAGGGGCTAGGCAAGGGCATTTAGAAGTTGTAGTTGTAACTCATTAGTTGAATCACTGACCCATCCTGGGATAAATCCCCTGAGCTAATCCTAATGGTATCGTTTTTGGCACGGCGTATGGGTGTGTCCTTCATCAATGTTAAGAACTCCTCCACTGGTAAAATATCACACTGTTCGGCATCAGCCGCCTTGGTTCGGAAATGAGTAGGAATCATTATCTTTGCCTTAAGGAAATCAAATGCCTGTTTAGCTTCTTGAGGGTTGTAGGCTTTCGGTCCCCCTCCCACTGGAATTAACGCTAAATCAGGACGCCCGATCAGAATTTTCTGCTCAATATCTAGAGGGGCTGCTGCTCCTCCCAGATGTAGAATATTGATACCGTTTTGAGTCCATTTCCAAGCAACATTATTACCAAAGCGACGTCCACCGACTCGGTCGTGAGGAATACTAATTCCCTCGAATTTTAGCCCATTTGCTTGAAAAATACCCGGTTCAAAGAGGAGCCGGGGACTGCCCGGTATGCCTTCCGCTGCTCCTTCATCTAGTAGTAGGCTACTGATTAGGACTAAATCTGCCTCTACTTTTGGTGAGTTGTATTTAGCGGTACACCCAATGGTTTGGAATGGGTTGACTAAAACTCGCACACCACCCCCAGTAAATAAAAAGCAGGTATGACCAAGCCACTTTACTGTCAATACATTGCGTGATGGCTGTGCTTGGTAAGAACTGAGTCCAGAAGCTAAGCCGGTTGAAAGAGTTGTGAGTACACCCGCACTGACATAGCGCATCAACTGTCGCCGTTTCATGGTTTGTTGGAAACAAGTTTATTTTCAGGGAGATATAGAGAGAGTAGCAGATGCTGGCAGCGATTCTAAGAAGTTTTTTAGAAGTTGCTTACCAGAAGAGGTCAAAATACTCTCTGGATGAAATTGGACGCCTTCGAGCTGGGGATAGTTCCGATGTCTAACTCCCATAATTGTGCCATCATCTACCCAAGCCGTAATTTCCAAGACATCAGGACAGCAGCTACGGTCAATCACTAAGCTATGGTATCGAGTCGCTATGAAAGGATTGGGTAATCCCCGAAAAACCCCAACCCCAGTGTGATGAATTTCTGAGGTTTTGCCATGCATCAATACTGGTGCCGAAACAATTTTCCCGCCAAATACCTGACCCAAGGCTTGATGACCCAAGCAAACCCCTAGAATGGGTAGAGTTGACCCCAAATTGCTGTAGATAGCACTTGATATCCCAGCATCTTCAGGGCGTCCTGGCCCTGGAGAAATCACGACCCCATCTGGGTTGAGGTCGCGGATTTTCTGTATATCAATTTTATCATTGCGATAGACCTGAATCTCTGATCCCACAGGTAATTGGGTACCCAATTCTCCTAGGTATTGGACTAAGTTGTAGGTAAAGCTGTCGTAGTTGTCAATGACAATAATCATTATCCGTTACTCCCGATTGACCATAGGTTGCAGGTTATAGATTATAGGTTACCGCTTATTTGAAGTCTGGTCTGGTTTTAAGCTCAGTATTCCAATCAAAATGGAGAATATTTCTTCTGTATCTCTAGGAATAGTCTGACTTTGAATAGTTTTGGCAATGTGCTTCCGTTTCCTATCAAGGGTTCCAAATTTCCAAATATCCCCCAGAGTCACAGCACCATAAATAATTTCAATAGATTCGCTATCTTCGTACTTATCTAAAGCAATTAGTTCGGCTGCTAACTGGTTGAAGCCACTATCAATATCTTTCTTTTTTGCTTCTATAATAATCAGATTTTGGCTAGTTTTTAATAAGTAGTCTAGCGCTCCCCCTAGCTGATCGTTAATGTCTAGGGGATACTCAACATTGACTTTAACTGGGAGCAGCTTTGCAATTTCTAGGATTAGTGGGGCAATCAGAAATTCCCGTTTAGCAATTTCCGAGGTAAGGCTGATTTTAGGAATAATGGTGTAGTAAGTATGGTTGAGCTGTTGAATGATATCTAGGTCATAGTTGCTAGACTTAGGCAGGTCAATTAATTCAATGCCAAAGGAGTAACCAAACTCACCAACAATTTCCTCAGTGGGATTGGTCATCGCAAAATAGTCACTAAATGTATACTTGCGGTTTTCTTTGAATATCGATTTTTTCATAAGTTAATTTGTAAGCTATTAGCTATCAGCTATCAGTTATCAGCTATCAGTTATCAGTTATAATTTACCAGTTATAACCAGTCAGCTATCAGCGGTCAGCCTATGGGCTACGCGCATAAGCTGACTGCTGACTGGTGAATGCTTACGGTTAAATTGTAGTCAAATCTTGATTTTCGGTAATTGGTAAGTATTTATACTTATTATTGACCGTTAAGAGCGATCGCACTTTATACTTCGTAAGTGCTATGACAGTCAGCGAATAATCGCCGTCTTAAGAGGTTGTCTGAGAAGTCTCATTTGCTACATCCAAGCCCCCGTTGGTCCCCCAATTTTGGGGGACTTTTAGAAGCAAATTGACTCTTGTTCCCCCCAAAGTTGGGGGGCTAGGGGGGCAAAATTCAGTATCAAAAAACTTTTCAGATATCCTCTAAGATATACTTTATAATTTTCTTTATCAACAGTCTCTTAGCTAAGCCGCACATCTGTTCCAATCTCAAAACGAAATAGTTTGGTCTCTAAAATATAATTAGACGCAATCAGGAGACTGATTAACTATGGCATTCAGTGACTTTAAAACTATAGCTGATGTACAGAAACACTATCAAATTAAATACGAAGAGGGAACTTTTATCGTTTCTCAAGACACTGACCCACCCGAAATTTTCTTGAAAGACCTAGAGTTTTATAAAGAAACAATAGATGTATTCAGCTCGGAAGCCTCCCGGAGTGAAATTATCATTTCACCATTGTTGCGAGAACTCTATAAAAAATACTATAAAATCTATTCTTTCTGGATTCAAAAAAGCATCTTCTATGACCAAGTTCTATCAGGGACTCCTGACTATATATTTTCGACAAAATCGGAATTAGGGAAAACGGTTTTAGAAAAGCCACTGCTTATTATTCTTGATGCAGTCGCTCATGGGGGAAACCCCCAAGACCGCGCTGCATCGCTTATCGAAGCAAAGAAAAATGATTTTCAACAAGGTTGGGGGCAATGCCTTGCCGAGTTGGTAGCTTCCCAAAAAATCAATCAAGATGTTCAACGTCCTGTTTATGGCATAGTTACTGATGGTAATTTATGGCAGTTTGGACGATTACAAAGGGACATTTTTACTCAAAATATCGAGAATTTTACGATTGATAAATTGTCCCGATTATATGGAGCATTAGACTATCTTATCCTATTAACGGAAAACTATACTAATAACGAGTAATATTGGTATTATCTTGAGGTAATATAATTATTATAATATAATTCCTATCCCCCATTAATCTCACACTTCCCGATCGGGTGAGACGGTGAGACGTGAGGCAACTGCTTGAGGTGCGCTTTCCGTAAGCGAATTAAATTCGCCACGGGTCGCACCTGTTCAATGCTAAACGTCCCTCAAAGCCTTGCTAGTCAATCAATTGACTCCAAGTTTGTGCTCCAACAATACCATCAGCCGTTAAACCTTGTTGTTTCTGAAATCTGATCACAGCACTTGCGGTGCCTGAACCAAAAATACCATCTGCCTGAGTTCCCACCCGACGTTGGAGATATTTTACTGTGGTACCTCCAGCATGATTAGGTCTAAGTATGGGTTGCTCAAGAATCTGATTAATAGTCTTCCATGTGGTCGAGTCACCAATTCCAGTTTGGTTAATTCCTACAATAGCTTGAAATGTTTTTATTGCTGCTATAGTCGCCTGATCAAGGGAGCCATTTTCTACTAATGGCTTACCAGCAGGACTTTTAATTTTTAAGCGATTGAGAGCTTTTTGTAATTCTAGAACATTATCTTCGGAGGAAGATTTAGTAGTTGGTGGCTCTTCTCCAGTTAATCCTTTAACAATTGCATTAGCCAATGCTTCTGGATCGTAGAGTGCCATATCTTTTTGGGAATCACAAAAGCAGCTTTCGATCAGAATTGCTGGCATATTGGTATATCGGAGGACATATAAATGAGAGCCATTTTTAACCTTTCTATTGAAGTAACCCAACTCGACTATTTTTTCTAAAACTGGCTGGGCAATTTTTTTGGCAGTATTACTAATCGCAAATACTTCTGTTCCATTAGCTTGGCCATTAAACCCATTAAAATGAATTGAAACAAACTGATCAACTCGATTAGCATTGGCAATATTGCACCGTTGCCGCAGCGAGCTGCCTAAAGTACTCGCACTTTTAGGCTTGCATTCAACTACCTGATGTCCCAAGTCTCTCAATTTTGAAATTACTCTCGTTCCGACGTCCCTAGTCATTTCATCTTCTACTCTGATACCTTGAGCTCCTGTATCAGCGGGCAAGTTGTGACCAATATCAATTCCGTATTTCATGATACTTTCTGAATTTCTCTAATTAGCCATTTTCTCTAATTCTGTTCTATGTTAGTGGATTTAAGCCAATAGTGCTTAACAAAATTTAATAAACTGCTCCTAAATCGAAAACTCAGACCCAACTCCTGGTTCTTTTTCTAAATTGATCTGGATCAAGAAACGTTAAAAAATAACGTAAGCATTCAGCTATTAGCTATCAGCTATCAGCTATCAGCTATCAGCTATCAGCTATCAGCTATCAGCTATCAGCTATCAGCTATCAGCTATCAGCTATCAGCTATCAGCTATCAGCTATCAGCTATCAGCTATCAGCTATCA
>NZ_JAAHIE010001089.1:0-1737 GCF_010671945.1 Moorena sp. SIO4E2 | reverse complement strand
TATCAAAGTTATTTTGTGATTTTGTGTCAGGTGGCTAGATTTTCAAGGAAATTACTCAATTGAGTAATGTTGAGTCGAAGGTGAGTAATAGGCTACTCAATTGAGCTCAATTTTCTCACTGATACGGGATGATGGAGGACGGATGTAAGCGTGTTTGGGGCATGGTTGGGAGGTTTTCTTAGGGTGTTCAATGGGCATCGAGATGTCGAGTTTACTGAGGATGTGCCTCATGTTTTATACAGGAAAATTATTATAATTTTTGTGTATAAAGTGTAAGCTAGCGTGGTTAGCTGGTCGAGGAGATGATGCAGCGAAGATATTGGCCATTTTATTGCAAGCGATTGGTTTGACTGAGTAGATACCGTGTTGTTTGTCAAGCGATATCCAGCATATTATCAAGATGATGTGGATCAAAAGGCTGTTGGTTTTTGAGAACACCATAAGCCAAATGAACCAGTTTTCGCATGGAAGCACCAATGATGGACATGCGAGATTTGCCTTGCTTTTCCATGCGAGTGGCGAGGCTAATTACAAAAGGGTTGGATCGAATCGCAGCCATCGCAGCCATGTAAAAGACAGTTCTAAGACGTATATTTCCACGTTTAGAAAGTCGGCCCGGCTTATTCACCGACGTGCCGGATTGATACCATCTGGGTGTCAATCCAGCATAAGCGGCTAATTGTTTAGCTGACTCAAAACGCTTGATGTCTCCAACTTCCGCAATGAAGTTTGCAGCGGTAACAGGACCGATTCCAGGAATTGATTCAAGCAGTTCCTTTTGTTCTTTCAAATCTGGATGCTGATCGAAAAGATCCTCGATTTGTTTTTCAATTTGATTGATTTGTTCATTGATAAATTTGATATGTTTCTCAATGCTCTTGAGGACCGCTTTGGAGGTGACAATCGACTTTTTCCGATTCGTTTCACGAGTTCGTTCCTCTTTTAGAGTTTTCAGCCGACGTACAAGCGCTTGAAGCTCTTGTACCTCTGGTGGAGGAGGCGTCCAGAGCGAGAAGTCTTGAGTGATGGCAAAATGTGCAATCGCTTTTGCATCTTCCCGATCTGTCTTATTCCGCTTCAATTGACTTTCACGATAGGCTTTTATCCGGGCAGGGTTGACAATGCTAACCGACACGCCTCGCTCGTAAAGATACATGGCAGCTGCTTCAGCGTGGCGGCCGGTCGCTTCCATGCAGATGACAGCATCTCTGGCTTTCATTTTTTTGAGCCAGTTGTATAGACTTCGGAACCCCTTCTTATCATTTGTGAAAACCGCTTCTTGGTAAGTCTCAGTGTCATAAAGGGCAACATCGAATTTGTCTTTTGATATGTCGATTCCGACAGCTTTTGATCGCATGTTTATTTTTCCTATTCTGTATAACCGCACTCTATCTACCGACCAACCTTGCAAATGCGAGCTCTTCCTTGCGGAGGCCCTAGATACCGTCTGGGCTCTGGATAGAGTATGCAGTACGGGTGCTAATCTACGGACAGGCTTGATGCCGTTAGGGGCTATGAGCATCACCGTACTGCTGGTGAAATAATTGGCATGCTGATAATTATCTCACCTTTACTAAACATACAAGGGGTTATCTCATTCGCAAGATCGAACTCGCAATTTTAATCACGTGACTGCGAATGAGTCACCCCGGCATTCACAGTATTTCTTTTAATGGGGCGAGACATTCGCAGTAACATTTACCATAAACAAGTAGGTTCAGCGCGAATGTCGTAGCC
>NZ_JAAHIE010001088.1:0-1737 GCF_010671945.1 Moorena sp. SIO4E2 | reverse complement strand
AAGATACAATCCTCCCCCTGCTTCGGCTTCGTTGCGAAAACAGGATGAATGGAACTACCGAATTGAGTTTAGTAGGGTCGTGTTTATTCTCAACCTGAGACTTCTCAGAGTTTTCTGCACCACCAAGAGAATTACCACTTATCTCACCATCAAAGAGTGGAGGAAGTATTAGAGTCTAAACGCTTCAAAGCCTTACTGGGAGAGGTTTTAAAACCTGCGGATTTTTCAAATCAAAATATCTTTGGTTTAACTAGCCAAGGTCCCCGAAAAGTTTCTATATTATCTCCGGCTGCTTATTCGGCTATAGGAATATATCAAATAAAGTAAACAAAAAAAGAGAAAGAGCTAGGAAACCAAATAGTTTCAAAATTTAAAGTTGGTAAAGATAAAAAGCGCTGTAGTCTTTTTCTTCTACTTTCAAACTTTATTCCAAGAGGTAAAGCATTGGCTAATTTTTCTAGGCTAACTCTTTTGATTGATTGTAGTAGAATAACTACAATATTTGCTAAAATAGAATTACGATCCTTTAGTTTAAATTTTAGATGGTTTTGATATAATAATGGTAACATTTTCAACAGATAGGTCTTATTGACAATGAAAGACCTATCTTTTTCTACCACAGATCGTTACACTCTTGATGTATCAATCGTTTCAATCGCTATCGTCGCCCCCCCAGGAACTGGTGGGCTGTTTGAAAAACATGGATGAGACAAAGATTAAAAGAATTCAAAACAGTCAGAGAATGCGTAGATGCTGCATTCAAAAATTGTCCTAACGTATGCGCGTAGCACTATATAATCGAAGTAATAGTTTGGATAAGTTTTATGTTAATCAACACTCTGTCCACTCATAAACACATTACAATGTGGAGTTGTCCCAGAAGTCGTTCAACATTAATTACACGGTCTTTTGAGCAATTAGATGGATGTATAATTTTTGACGAACCCCTGTATGCTCCATATCTCTTGGATCATGCTTTTGACCATCCTGAAAGGGAAGCTGTGATTGCTCACAGGGAAACTGACTATCAGAAAGTTATTCAACAGATGACCAGCGATTTGCCAGAGGGGGCTTCTTTTTCATTTCAAAAGCAGATGGCTAAACATGTTCAGCCCCATGATGATCTAAACTGGATCAAGTCTCTCAATAATTTTTTTCTAATTAGAAATCCCCAGGAAATTATTCTGTCCTACAGTAAAGGATGCTCCAAAGTTACTCCCAATGAAATTGGGATGAAAGACGTTTACAATTTATTCAAAAAAGTAGAAGAATTCAGGGGAAGAACTCCTCTGGTTGTTGATTCTACTGACTTGATTAAAAATCCCCCAGCTTATTTAAGCTTAATCTGTAGCGACCTAGAAATTTCTTATTCTGAAAAAATGCTGAGTTGGGAACCGGGATTAGAAAAAAGCAATCACTCTAATAATCCATTCCCTTGGCTCTGGACAGGGGACTTGCCCATGACAAGCTGGTACTCCAATATTGATCAATCGGCAAGTTTTCTACCCTATGAAGAAAAGGAGGTTCACTTGCCCAATAAACTGATTCCCGTTTTTGAAGAATGTCTTCCTTTTTATGAAAAATTGTATCAACATCGTCAGGTCATTGATCTGGTTGACTGACAAAAGTTGAGCGCGATTTCACGAACCCCTTACCAGGGATGGGCGCTTTGGGCATTGACATCTGGTTGGGGGAGCCAGCATTCTCAGGAAAGAAACCACTCACATCCCAAAAATG
>NZ_JAAHIE010001087.1:0-1749 GCF_010671945.1 Moorena sp. SIO4E2 | reverse complement strand
AAAGATGGCCTTCCTTTGATGAAACGACTAATTCAAGCTCGTTGCTCTATTACTGCTCCTCCTACTCTTCCGATACCTCTCTAAACCTGACCAAACGTCTTTCCAAAAGAGCCACACCCAAATAAAATCTAGAATCCCAACAGTGTAGACTGCGGTTAGCTGATCAGGCCAATTTCCCAGTTGCGCCTGTTCTTGGATGGGAAAAGTGGCATAGTAGACACTGGGATCTTTGAAAAAATTGTGGTCGGCTTTTTGGATTTCCACCATCAACCGTTCACCGGTTGTGCTCTGACAATAACTATCAAAAATGGCTCTTCTGTTCACTAAGCTGTTGCCAAAGAATTCCAGAGTCTTAATGGTGACATCCTGAATCTGATGGTGGGCAGGTAACAGAGTATTCAAGAAGTCGATCAACAGTGCTTTGTTAGACTGAGTGCCAAAGACCCGCTTAAAGCCGAAATCCGTAAGCAGGTGAATGTATTTATCTCGCCAGGGGAACACCATTTTAATAGATAAAGGGTAAACTATTAGCTATTAGCGGGCTATGGGGATGGTTGAGGAAAAAACTGTTTTGAATAAAATTTGAGTTAACTCAGCCGAGCAACACGGATCCCCCTCCCGTCCCCCTTAATAAGGGGGACGGGAGGGGGATCGGTGATTGTTCCCCCCTTGCGCGCGGGGGGTTAGGGGGGATCTCCAGCCATTGAACTTTCTTAACCGAACCTCTGAACCTCGTGAACGAACCTCTGAACCTCGTGAACGAACCTCTGAACCTAATTCCCGATTCCCGATTCCCGATTCCCGATTCCCGATTCCTGGCATACTGTTAACTTCTCCTTAGCTCCAGGATTCCTAACAAAGTAATCTTCCAGCAATTCACAGCCCCGACCCAGCAGCTCACCTAAACTTTCAACCTTCCAAATTCTGGCAGTGCCGTCCCGTGAAGCCGTGGCCAGCCTCTGTCCATCCGGGCTGAAGGCTACACTTAATACCTCGGACTGATGCCCGGTGAGCACGGCTAATTGATTACCCTGGTTGTCCCAAATTCTGGCAGTGCCGTCTCGTGAAGCAGTGGCCAGCCTCTGTCTATCCGGGCTGAAGGCTACACTATTTACCCATTCCTGATGCCCGGTGAGTTCGGCGATTTGATTGCCCTGGTTGTCCCAAATTCTGGCGGTGTTGTCCCATGAAGCCGTGGCCAGCTTCTGTCCATCCGGGCTGAAGGCTACATTAATTACCGAAGACTGATGCCCTGTGAGCACGGCGATTTGATTGCCCTGGTTGTCCCAAATTCTGGCGGTGTTGTCCCATGAAGCAGTGGCCAGCTTCTGTCCATCCGGGCTGAAGGCTACACTTAATACCTCGGACTGATGCCCGCCGGTGAGCAAGGCGATTTGATTGCCCTGGTTGTCCCAAATTCTGGCAGTGCTGTCTCCTGAAGCAGTGGCCAGCTTCTGTCCATCCGGGCTGAAGGCTACACTTAATACCTCGGACTGATGGCCGGTGAGTACCGCTAATAGATTGCCCTGTAAGTTCCAAATCATCGCAGTGTTGTCCCATGAAGCAGTGGCCAGCTTCTGTCCATCCGGGCTGAAGGCTACACTTAATACCTCGGACTGATGCCCGGTGAGCAAGGCGATTTGATTGCCCTGGTTGTCCCAAATTCTGGCGGTGTTGTCCCTTGATGCCGTGGCCAGCCTCTGTCCATCCGGGCTGAAGGCTACACTATATACCCATTCCTGCTGCCCG
>NZ_JAAHIE010001086.1:0-1750 GCF_010671945.1 Moorena sp. SIO4E2 | reverse complement strand
TACAGAGTGCTAATTTGGCCTATGCTCATTTAGAAGGAGCTAATCTAGCTAATGCTGATTTAAGCAACAGTCGGTTGGAAGGAGCAATACTGAAGGGGGCTAATTTGCAGGGAGCAAGTTTAGCAGGGGCTAATTTGAATAAAGCTAATTTACAGGGGGCTAATTTAAAAGGGGCTAATCTAAATTTTACTAACTTCACAAACGCTAACCTATCTGATACTTATCTTGGGGGAGCAATGCTAGACCAAACCAACCTTGAAAATGCTGTGCTGGAAAGAGCTTGTTTCGGTCCTGTGGAATGTACTCTCAAAACCCATTCAATGACATCGTTTTCAACAGCGGCTACTTTCAAAGAGGTTAACTTCAAGGGAACGAACGTAAAAGGAACAAGTTTTAAGGGAATTGATGGGGAAACTATTCCCTGGGAAACTATGGAACTGTGCAATACAATTTTACCTGATGGAGTGGTAAGCGATCGCGATTGTTAGAATTAAGAATTTAGAATTTAGAATTTAGAATTGGGAGTAGGGAGTAGGGAGTAGGGAGTAGGGAGCAGGTAAGAGGTAAAAGGCAATAGGCAAGAGGCAAGAGGCAATAGGTAATAGGCAATAGGTAATAGGTAATAGGTAATAGGTAATAGGTAAAAAATCCTATGTACCTCTTAGTTATGGAAAACGCTGTATTAGCTTATTAGCTCATTATATAGCAATTCTCTATGCCATCAGGTACAAAGGTATCCCCCTAAATCCCCCGAGCGAGGGATTGCTCGCTCGGGGGACTTTGAGGTTGAGAAGCGTACCTCATAAATCCTATAAACCCTATAACTAATAATTTTATCATCCTTTGATGATGTTGTGATCCAAAATTACTAAACCATAAGTATTCCATTCCCGATTCCCAATTCCCGATTCCCGATTCCCGATTCCCGATTCCCGATTCCCAATTCTCAATTCTTAATTCCCAATTCTAAATTCTAAATTCTTAATTTCCTAAAAAAATAGCCGTAGAAATACTATCCACGGCTATGTCAATCACATATGTCAGAAATTTCCGAAACCCAAGGCCCCCGGGGGGGAAAACCCCCCAGAATTTTAGCGATGCAGCGCGGTCTTGGGGGTTTCCCCCATGAGCGACTGCATCAAGACAAGGTGTTATGGCAACAACCAATACTTGGTCATAGTAGTCATCACTTCACCTGGAATATCGGTCGGTTCTAGAGGCGTCCACTCCGCGATTTCTGCATAGCCTAGGGCATAAAGCATCTGCATACTATGAATTACTGATTCACGAGGACCTTTGAGAGTGTGCTGAGTAGGTTGTTTCTTGAAGTTGCGAGTAAATTTTTCTGACATTGTGAAAAAGTTCAGCTTGGTTTATATTTATTATTGTAATGATTATATTTTTAGTTGTCAAGGGTTTTTATTTTTTTTTTAGGGTTAATAAAAAAAAGTTATTTGACCGATAATAGGCTAGATAATTTTATTTTTTAATATCATTTTTTTTGGTATAATTTTAATTATGCAGCAAGTTCCAGACCCAGTGGTGCGTTACGGGGCGGACTATACCAACCCTGGCTACGAGGCCAAAAATAAGGGCAAGTCCGCCCCTAACGCACCCTACGCACTACTCCCTACTCCCTACTCCCTGTTCCCTGTTCCCTGTTCCTTATTTAATGTTAAAATTATGTCCAACAATCCTAACTATGATGCTCTTAAGGCAGCAATGAAATCTTTGCACGACCAGACAGTAT
>NZ_JAAHIE010001085.1:0-1753 GCF_010671945.1 Moorena sp. SIO4E2 | reverse complement strand
CAGGGTCTATAAAGTCAGGAGGCTCTAAAGCTATTTCAGTCAGTAATTCAGGTTTGCTTTCCTTACTGACTGAAGGGTAAAATAATCCTTCTTTATAAGTTAAAGCTTGTTGTGGAAAAGTAACAGCGGCTAGTCCTCCTTTCTTTCTGTATCGAGGAAATCTAGGTTTGTCTACTTGATTTTTGTAATAAAGCCCAACAAGTTTATTGTAACTAGATATTGCTTCTCCTACAGTTTTTAAGGTCTGTTGAGCAGATTGAGCCGCCATTCCTTTGTAGTGAGGGCTTAGTTTTAAAGCTTGATCTAATTCAGGATACTTGGTCGAACATTTATACGTTTTCCATCCACACCTTAAATCGTCCCCGCGCCAAAAGGTAGTATAAGCCTCCTGTTCTTTTAACCATTCATAATGTTTTTGCTTGGCGTAATAAATAGCACAGTTAAACAAGCTATTAGCCTGTTCACATTGGAATCCCCAAAAAGCTTTCTCTTCTTCTGAGAATTTTGCTCTAATCGGGATTGTTCTATACATTTTCTATCACCTCCTTGATTTGTTAGCATACCATTAGTATAAACGTTGGTTCTAAATATGTCAACAACAAACGAGCGAAAAACCAGAAAAAGAATGAGGGGAGTACCCGTACACCATGACGAACTAAAGAAGCCCCATACCGTTTGGTTGACTGGGACTACTTGGAGATGGCTTCAATTGTCAGCAAAAGACTCTAATACCAGTGTAGGAGAGTTCCTGGAAAAACTTGTTAGGTCTGAAATTGACAAAGACTAAAGGGACACGACGGGGTCAACCCCGTCTCTCTTTTTCATCCCCGGTCTAAAGACGCAGGGTTCTCAAATTTCAGGATGTTTTGATAGCGACGCAAATAACCCCATAACAAACACAAAACAGCTTCATCACTGACATATTTCCCCACAATATCCATCAAAATAGAATGATTGATACTGGCGTAATAGCTTTTAACATCCGTGCGAAAGACAAAAGTATTATCCGATACGTTCGATGCCACCTCTCGCACCGCCCCCTTCAATCCACCATGTCCCGCTAAATGAAAACATCGCGGGGAAAGGACGGGTTTCAAGTCCTCCGTCAAAACTATTGTGATCGCCTTCAACACCAACGCATCCATTGACGACCACCATTCATAGGACTCCTCCTCACCTCGAATTAAACGTAATTCCCGAAATTGATAGTGTCCCGAACGAATTTGCCCTTGTATAAGCGGTTTTTTCTCATGCCACCATCGCCTGACCTGCCAGACATCGGCATTAGGGTGATAATGTGCGCGTTTTTGGCACAACCATTGATAGGCTTTATCTATCACCTCGTCTGAGGCAATTTTTTCGATCAGGGTGGACATAAGGGCGTTTATCGCAGTTATGAGGTACGCTACTCTACCTCAAAGTCCCCCTTTTTAAGGGGGATTTAGGGGGATCACTTGGTACCTGATGGGATATGGAATTGCTAGATAAAAGTAACGCAGGTGAATATAGCATGATTGTTGCCACCAGGTCAATACCATCCTGTAGGGTGGGCAAAACCTTGCCCACCTACTATTTATAGTGTTTGGTAAGGCTTAATAAGCAATTGTGCGTAAGTGCGTCAGAGATATTGACTAGGTAGGTAGCAAAAACGGGAACCAATAGAAGGACAAAGCAAACGGCGTTGCTGAATCAAGGAATGAATGCGCGGACATCTGGTTTTGGTCAAGCCCCCGTTGGTCCCCCAAGGGAGGGC
>NZ_JAAHIE010001084.1:0-1762 GCF_010671945.1 Moorena sp. SIO4E2 | reverse complement strand
TAAGTTACTAACACCACTGCGAATCGATTTGCTTGTCGCTTCTATCAACAATTAGCAGCAGATGCTCCAGTAGATATTGCGGCACAGAATGGGCGACGTGCCATAATTCAGAGTCCAACAGAAGATCACACGCGGGATTTTGCCACTCCTGTCATTTTCATGCGCGTGAACGATGGCTATCTGTTCAAGCGTGAGGATGGGGAAAATGGTAGCGAAAAATCCCTTACCCAAAATCATCAAAATTATGATTCATCTAACCTGTCATCTCAAACTAGCAGTAACAATATTGTAGCAACAAGCAATTCAAAAACAAAATTACCTCCAACTACCAAAACCTTTGAATTTGAAGTAGTAAAACTAGATGCTCAAGGGAGAGAAAAACGTAGCTGCCAAAAAGCTGAACATTTTATCGAAATGTTGAATGATACCGTTGAACTAGAAATGGTGTCTATTCCAGGGGGTCAATTTACAATGGGCGCGCCTAGAGAGGAAGAAATGTCTCAAGAAGAAGAACGCCCTCAACATATAGTTACTATTAAACCCTTTTTTATAGGTAAATATCCGATTACTCAGGCACAGTGGAGGGTTATTGCCAACCTTCCACAAATTAACTGCCATCTTGAACCTGAACCATCTTGTTTTAGAGGAGATAATTTACCAGTAGAGCAGGTTTCTTGTTACCATGCACAGGAGTTTTGCGTCCGCTTGTCACAAAAGACAGGGAGAAAATATCGTTTACCCACTGAAGCTGAATGGGAATACGCTTGTCGCGCCAGAACCTCAACTCCGTTTCATTTTGGAAGAAAAATTACACCAAATTTAGCGAATTATGATAGCAAAGATCACCATTATCGCAAAAAAACGACAGAGGTTGGTAGTTTTAGCCCTAATGCTTTTGGGCTATCGGATATGCACGGGTTAGTCTGGGAGTGGTGTAAGGACTACGAACACGGAGATTATTATGACGCACCATCAGATGGTAGTGCATGGATAAATGATGGAAATGAGGAATATCGAGTTTTGCGCGGTGGTTCTTGGAATTCTTATCCTAATTTGTGTCGTTCAGCATCTCGCTTTTCCGAAATAGCAAGTATTACTGACAATCAATTTGGTTTTCGAGTCGTTTTTTCCTAAATATAAAATTTCATTACTACTGGGTAATTAGTTGCTTGATTTTATTTTTGATATCCTCTATTGAAGATAAGTCAGAAATTTGTATACTCATTTCCTGGCGAATTATAACCTTGGGATTTATTGATAACCTTTGACACTGTATTCTGTAAGGATGAGAAAGCCAATTCCAACTTCCTGTAATAGCAAGCTTGGTATCACAAACCAGAATTCTTGCATTTGTACCTCGGCTTTGTTTATGTATTTATCTACCTAATCTAATTAATTGTGAACCTGAATGTTTAGAGAATAAAGCTCTCAAATCATTTTCGGTTAAAGCATCATTGTAGTCATTTTCTTCGTGACCTTTATTTCCATAAATAACTGTTACTTTCACTCTTTTTTCTAAAACTGAAACTATATCCTTAACAAATTGTCTTGATTCAGGACCTCGAATCCAAGGAGTAACAATTATTAATTCCTTTTCAGCTTGCTCAAGAGCTTCTCTAAAAACCGTTACATGTTCACAATTATAAACCATAGTAGCTCCCGGTTGAGGCTGGGGAATTTCTTCCTCGGTTTTATACTCTAAAATAACCCCATTGTCTCGAATATGTTCAACAAGCTTGCGGGTCAGCCTTCCTTTCTCAGA
>NZ_JAAHIE010001083.1:0-1763 GCF_010671945.1 Moorena sp. SIO4E2 | reverse complement strand
TACTATGCGGTATAGATTTATTAGAACCTATAGACACCAATTTAGAAATCACCGCACAAGAACGAGCAGAATGTGAAAACTTGCTATCTGCTGTGATTCAAAATTGGTCTATTTTGAAAAATACATCTATAGAAGGATTTAGAAAAGCTTTTTTGCAGAGAAACGGTATTGTGAGAATTCGTGATGGTAGTTGGCTGCTACAGGTTGAACGTGAAACTTACGATATTTTACTAGATAGAATTCCTTGGAGCATACGAGTTGTCAAGCTGCCGTGGATGGATAATATTTTATATGTAGAGTGGTAAGCTGTAGGGAACAGGGAACAGGGAACAGGGAACAGGGAATAGGTAATAGGTATAGCGCTACGGGCAAGGCAAAAGACAAAAGGCAAAAGGCAAAAGTTTACTAAAATAGCTTTTCAGCTTGTATCAATGTCCTAACCTTAATGCGTAGTGCTATAATAACCAATTTAAATGCGCGACAGCTTAGCCGGGTAGTTAATATCAAAAAAATTAGCATTCAGCTGATAACTGAATGCTTAAAAAGCCTACTAACTTTTACTTTTTACCAATCAACCGTCAACCATCAACCAAATAACCTTCAACCTTCAACCTTCAACCTTCAACCTTCAACCTTCAACCTTCAACCTATTAACCTTGGCCAAAAGGCCACGCTACGCGAACAACCTCTTAACCTTCAACCAAATAACCCTCAATCCCCAGTAATGGACAAACCATCAACCCAGATTTTTGGACAGACTCCACCAGAGGTCAACTCAGCCTCTTTTTCCACATAAATAATCGATTTCAGCAGTTCCCGAAAATCTCCGGCTACCGTTGCGGAATCAATACTAGTTAATTCTCCCTTATTCACCATCCAACCATCAAAGGGTAGAGAAAAGGAACCTTCGAGTGCTTTAACTCCTGCATGAAGCGCATTCACCTCATCAATCCAAATCACATTTTCAGCTTGGTCTAAACTGTACTCTTGTTCAGCAGATTGACCAGGAAAAACATGATAGAAATTAGGACTAACTGTAACTTTTGCCCCAATATTGGCATGACCTGTTGGTTGACCATTCAGGCGTTTTGCGGTGCCAGCACTGTGCAGAAAACTGCTTAACACCCCTTCTGTAATTATCGGTACTCGACGAGTAGGTGTTCCTTCTCCATCAAAATAGACCGGTGCCACATTCTCTGGATGTAGCTCATCATCACAGACAGAAAGCAGAGGAGAAGCAATTGGAGTACCTAGAGACTCAGGAGTCGAGAGGCTTTGCTTGTCTAGAATATTCTGAGCATTAAATAAATTAGAAAAAGCATTCAGTAGACTCAGGAAAGCTTCGGGAGAGAACACTACCCGATATTTTCCGGACTTAACTTTCTCATAGTTCAAGTGACTGATGGTTTTCTGAGCAGCTTTTTCCAGACAAGTCTGAATATCCAGAGTTTCTAACCCTTTACTAATCTTATAGGCACCAGCACTACGGGGCTTTTTCCCTTCTTCCTCAGTTTTGGTATAAAGATAAATGGAAGCCGAGGAGCTAGCTTGCTGGCGCAATGCCCCATCACTATTGACATAAAAGCGCTCAACATCCCGTTGAGATAGTCCATTGTAAGGAACTCCGGCAATAGCTGAGTGAGCTTCCAGTAACTTTTTCTCTGAATCCAGTAGGGTTTCTACTAATTTAGATACTGGCTGTTGAGGCACTTGATTATTGGGAATCTCTGGAATCGATACCGTTGATTCAGGGCTAAAGTCTG
>NZ_JAAHIE010001082.1:0-1767 GCF_010671945.1 Moorena sp. SIO4E2 | reverse complement strand
GCATGACGGGTTATACCCCTCAATTAAATAGATGTGTTATATCAAGTCCAGTTAATCACTTTTAAAATGGTCTGTTGTTTTTTGTCGTTAGTCATTAGTAATTGGTAAAACCTCCACCTGCTAACCTTAATCGATATCTAGGGTTTCCTGGGTGTCAGAAATTCTCAAAGCTGTTAGCTGTCCGGTAAAAGAAGCCCCACATCTCAATGCTACGCCATGAGTGTGGTCAGAAGTTACCGCAATCAGAGGGTCGCCTTTATAGTTGGCAGGCTATGCATAAAAGAGGTGCGACCCGTGGCGAATTTAATTACGGGTCAAGCGCACCTTTGGTTAAAACTCGTGGAATAAGGCTCCACTCTTCTAAGGTTTCATCTCCGGGATGAATTTTGCACAGGATATGCACGGGACAGGGAAGCGAGCTATTAAGCTTCTTACTAATTCAGATCAAGTCATTCCACGTCGTTCGGCTTCTTGCTGTAACTGTCTTTTCTCGAAGTCAGTAATCCTGATTATCAGTTTCTTGTCTTTCATTTTTGGGTTGTCATAAGTTTATACACTTTATTATAATTAGAGTCGGTCGATAAGTAGGATGACAACGAACATGAGAATAGCATATCAGTATAAATTTAAACCGACAAAAGTACAGAAAATATTGATAAACAATTGGCTGTCAATGTTATGCGCTCAATATAACTACCTTTTGGCCGACCGGTTTTCCTGGTATGAACAAAATCGCTGTTCTATCAATGCTTGTCCCCTTGTCTGCCATCTTCCCGATCTAAGAAATAATCCCGATTATTTTAGTCAAAATAAAACTCTCCCAAACCTCAAAAAAACTCATCCTTGGTATAAAACAGTTCATTCTCAGGTACTTCAGGATGTAGTAAAAAGAGTTAAATTGGCTTTTGATAGGTTCATAAAAGGAGATAGTAATGGGAAACGGAGCGGGAGACCTAGATTCAAAAAGCGTCATCGCTACCGTACTTTTACTTATCCACAAATGAAAGAGGGGTGCTTGGAGGGTAATCTGATCAACCTACCAAAACTAGGAAAGCTCAAAGTCATCCTTCATCGCCCAATACCTGCTGGATTCAAGATAAAAACAGCAACTATCACCAAAAAATGTGATGGCTACTATTTAGTTTTATCTCTGGAAGATAAAACAGTTCCTGAGATCAAACCTGATATTAACCCTGACTCAATAGTTGGTATTGATGTTGGCCTCAAAGAGTTTTTGACTACTTCTGAAGGGGAAACCATTAATATTCCTCAGTATTATCGGAAGTCTCAAAAACGGTTAAAGGTTATCCAGAAACGAGTATCCCGACGCCAGAAGGGAAGTAACAACAGACTTAAGGCTATCAAGCAACTTGGAAAACAGCAGAAAAAGGTAGCAGATAAACGGAAGGATTTCCACTTTAAAACAACCAATTATTTGCTATCAAAGTATGATGTAATCGCCCACGAAAAGCTAAACGTTAAGGGGATGGCTAAATCCCGATTGGCTAAATCTGTGTTGGATGCTGGGTGGTCAGTGCGATTCGTTGGCTATAAACCTTACTCTATAAGGGTTTGGGGGATTAGCCGCTTGGTCAGAAATGAACCATGACAACTTGATAACCATGATGGTGAAAAACCATCCCGGAGACAAAACCTTAGAATAGTGCAGCCTTAGTACAAAACCTTACTCCTATGATGCCTAACCTGCTGACCATAAAGGCTGCACTATTCTTTCGGTAACTTCTGACCCTCGTGAAATCCGAGTGA
>NZ_JAAHIE010001081.1:0-1768 GCF_010671945.1 Moorena sp. SIO4E2 | reverse complement strand
AACAGGCAAGGGGGTCGGGGATGCCGATCGCCTTAAGTATCCGGAAACCAATGGAACAGTCGTTTGGGGCAGATTTTAGTGGAGTCAGGGTTCACAATGATGCCCAATCTGACCAGTTGAATCAATCTATTCAAGCTCGTGCTTTTACTACAGGTAAAGATATCTTCTTTCGGCAGGGGGAATATAACCCTGGGAGTCGAGGAGGGCAGGAATTGATTGCCCATGAATTGACCCATGTGGTGCAGCAAAACCAAGGTAAATTGCGGTCTACGATAAACTTTAAAAGTGGGATAAATATAAACGATGATGCGGGATTTGAAAAGGAAGCAAATTTGAAAGGAAAAGAGGCATTACAACATCCTGTTTCTATACTTAACACCCCTTTAACAATGTTTCCAATATCCAATTATGAGAAACCTGTGCAAAGAGCTCCTGAGGAAAAGGATGACCAAAAGAAACAATTAATTGACTGGATAGCCGATATTGTTAAAAAACAGTTGGAAACATTAAACTATAGAATCGGTGGTAGTTTCGCAGCAAAAACGGAATATGGTTTTGAGAGAACCCCACAAGATATTGATTTAGAGTTTTGGAGTTATGAAGATGCCTTAAAGGCGAAAGAGTTACTAAAGGCTTACGAAAAAACAGAAAACGAAGATGAATCGTACCCTCAATTGCTTTACTTTCTCCCTCTGGAAGAAGAAGCACCAGTGAGTGTAACAATGTTAGCGATGGGCAAGAGAGCTAAAGTAGAAAATCGCGGTTCTCTATTAACAATAGAGCTCAATAATGAAAATTACCGTCAAGGAGCCAAGGATTTCAAAAAATTACCAAATACAAGATATGAAAAGCAGCCACCTACAATGAGAAGGAACTCTTTAATAGCTGGATCCTTGGAGAGATATAGCTATAATCTAGTACTAGGTAAAGAAGACACGAAACAAGACAAAAAGTTTTTGGAGCATATGATCGGCAGTCTAACAGCCGAAGAGAAAGGGAAATTATTTCAGGAAATAATGGAAAGGTTTGATTGGGATATGATCAAAGACCCTCCCATAGCGGATCAGTATGACGAAGAAGAAGAACTGGATGAGTCTGACGAGGAAGAAGAAGTGGATCACACCCAAAGAATGGAAATAGCAAGTAAAACCCTGCAAAAATTGATAGAGAATTCCAGTAAATGAAATAAGGTCTGTCGTGATCGCTTGCCTCGTAGTGCGATCGCACTCTGTAGGGTGGGCAAATGGACATGATTCCTAATTAAATTGCCAAACTCTCATCATTTGCCCACCCTACCCCTGCTCTGTTGTTGCTTGGGTTAACAAAGGAAGCTATGCCACGTTGGTAGGGATGTAGCGCGGTCTTGAGGTGAACCCCCTCAGTGCCATTCGGCTATATCATGATTAGGTGACGTTTGCCGAGTATTTAAGATTTAACCAAGCTCATGGGTAATCTACGACAAAGCCAAACCAAAAACACACAAACTCCAGATCAGTCTCTTGTATCGGGAAGTAGGAAGCCAACATACCACCCAGTCGAGGAACTGCAAGGAATAATCGGTAACCGAGCACTGGGTAATCTAATTAAATCCCAGCAATACAAATCTGGAGAAGTTCATCGTTCCCAAGATCCTCTGCTGAGTAGTGTCTCCCCTGTTAGTGGGCAACCAATTCAGCGAATGCCAATGTTTAGGGGACTTTCCCATGAGTTAATGGGTCATTGGCAGCAGGGCAATCCAGTACAGGCGAAGCTAACTATTGGTGAAGCT
>NZ_JAAHIE010001080.1:0-1771 GCF_010671945.1 Moorena sp. SIO4E2 | reverse complement strand
TCTTTTATAGTTGATTAACCCTGGTCTGCTCCAAGGTAAAATTAAGACCGGGTACATGATAAATTATCCAGAAGCGATTTCTGGTTTTCCATATCCTATAAATTTTTTCGGGATGAAAATCAGATATCCGGAGATAGTTAAAGTTTTTTTTAGAACCCCTAACTGTAGTAAATATCTTCAGTAACCCAGTGGTAAATGCTCATCAGTTACATTACTCTTGACGGAACTAATCACAAATAAGTTCCACCATTGTCCCTGGAAGCTATCCCCTAAAAACCTCAACTTCTGCACCGCCCTCCCCTTAAACCCCTCCTAGAGAAGTTGTCAAATATTTTTCCAAAAAACACCATCAGGGATTGACCATAACGAGACCATCACACTGGGAACACCGGCTGCAACGAAGCAACAAGATAAACCAATAATGCCTTCACTGTTGATGTGACGTAGCATTAAATAATAAAATCATTGATTAATTGTTTATTCCACTGATTTTTTAATATACTAGTAAGAGGAAATTTAAGCGGTTATTAAGGAGAGATGTCACGCCGAATAAAGCCGCCACAATTCGATGAGTCAACTCAAAAACACTTAGGTGATGGGAAACAGAAGCCAGGCTCAAAGCAATCAGGAAGCCAAAGAGTAACCGAACCAGTCTGACAATACCAGATTGGGTTAGGGAGTTACCTGGGCATCAAGCTCAAGAAGCTTGGGATGAGGCGATAGACGCCTACAGGCAAGGCAAAGCTAATGGCGGTGAAGCCAAGTTCAAGTCTTGCCGAAGTAAATCTCAAACCATCATTCAACTCCAATTCCCCTTCCGTTATAGCCCTTAGACAAGCGCGGGATGGGAATTGGAGATCGATTTTGTTGCGTATCCTAAATATTTCCGCTAGTATAAATATATTATTACGCTCTATTGAGTGTCGGTTTAAGTGCAAGCTGAAAAGCCTCTGGTGGAAACTTAAATCAACAAAAACCTTCAAAAAGTAAGCCCAATGATTTTTTTTATTCGGAGGGTCTAGAGGCTGTTTTGCTCAGCCGTTAAGGGTTTTCTACTCTTAATAATCCCTCACTATAATCGCGTGATGAGCGTGATGGGAGTGTCAAAACTGCTGATTCAACTCAGATGCCTGGGGTTCCTGCCGCCAGGTAATTTGTGCCCCCGCCTTTCCCGCCAACTCCTCCAACGCCTGCTGATCAGCTTGTTGGTTAAGATTGGCACCCTGACCCAAAATTGCCAGAATTCTGACCTTGCCCTTGGGGGTAGGCTGGGGGTTAAGGGGGTTGGGACAATCGTATTCAATGGCACTGAGGGCAACTTCGGCCTGGGCTTCCGCCAGTAAATCCCAGCGGTGCCAGGGAAACCGACGCAGCCAGGGATTATTGGTCTGTAACAGCAGTTGAAATTTTTTCCCGGAGCGCAATAACTTATCCCGAATCGAGCGAAACTCTGGATCAGTATTGAGCCAGTGATTAAGACTTTCTTCCAAAACCTCAGCTGCTCGCCGACAAGCCGCAAAGGCTTCCCCCCGCTGGGATGAATTTGTCACCTGTTCGGCATTGGCACTCAGAGCACGAAATAGCATTTCCAAACTCAGATACCGTTGCTGCCAATGGCGATAACAGTTGAGTAAGTCTCGATTCCCTGACAACCGCCCTTTAATCCGAGTTTGGGACGGAGAATGGAGATCCCCTTGCCGAATTTCCAGGGTGGCATCAAACCCCTGTTCAATTTCTCCGTCTAATATTAACGTTAACAGCCTCTTCATTG
>NZ_JAAHIE010000108.1:0-17835 GCF_010671945.1 Moorena sp. SIO4E2 | reverse complement strand
CTAACAAATTCTTTGGGACTTTGATAGACTTTATGATACTTTATATAACTGTACCCTAACCCCCTATCTCCCGACTCCCGTTCCCCTCCTGGGAGGGGTTAGGGGTGGGTTCCGACTCCCCTACATATCACAAATTTTCCTTAATTCTGTTTCCTCTTCATGAGTGAGTAGGTAATCATCGAGCCATTTACAACTCTGTGCCACTAAATCATCTAGATCGAAATTCCATAAAATTACAGTGTTGTCTGCACTAGCAGAAGCGATGGTCTTGCCATCTGGGCTAAAGGCCACGCTATTGACCCAATCCCTATGTCCGGTGAGGGTGTGCAGTTCTTTGCCTTGGAGATTCCATAGTTTCACCGTCTTGTCCCAACTAGCAGAAGCGATAGTCTTGCCATCTGGGCTAAAGACCACGCTATTGACCCAATCCCTATGTCCGGTGAGGGTGTGCAGTTCTTTGCCTTGGAGATTCCACAGTTTCACGGTGTTGTCCCTACTAGCAGAAGCGATAGTCTGGCCATCATCGCTAAAGACGAGGCTAGTGACAAGTGCGCTATGGCCTTTGAGGGTGTGCAGTTCTTTGCCTTGGTGATTCCACAGTTTCACGGTGTTGTCCCAACTAGCAGAAGCGATAGTCTGGCCGTCTGGGCTAAAGGCCACGCTATAGACAGGTGCGTTATGGCCATTGAGGGTGTGCAGGAGTTTGCCTTCTCGATTCCAGAGTTTCACGGTGTTGTCCCAACTAGCAGTAGCGATAGTTTGGCCATCTCGGCTAAAGGCCACGCTATAGACAGGTGCGCTATGACCTTTGAGGGTGTGCAGGTATTCGCGTTTGAGATTCCACAGTTTCACCGTGTTGTCATCACTAGCAGTAGCGATAGTCTGGCCATCATAGCTAAAGACGACGCTATTCACCCAATCGCTATGTCCGGTGAGGGTGTGCAGGAGTTTGCCTTGTAGATTCCATAGTTTCACCGTCTTGTCCCAACTAGCAGTAGCAATAGTCTGGCCATCTCGGCTAAAGGCGACGCTAGTGACATCTGCGCTATGGCCTTTGAGGGTGTGCAGTTCTTTGCCTTCGAGAGTCCACAGTTTCACGGTGTTGTCATCACTAGCAGAAGCGATAGTCTGGCCATCATAGCTAAAGACGACGCTATTGACAGGTGCGCTATTATGTCCGGTGAGGGTGTGCAGTTCTTTGCCTTGGAGATTCCAGAGTTTCACGGTGTTGTCATCACTAGCAGAAGCGATAGTCTGGCCATCTCGGCTAAAGGTAACGCTAATCACAGGTGCGCTATGTCCGGTGAGGGTGTGGAGGGTTTTGCCTTGGAGATTCCACAGTTTCACGGTGTTGTCCCTACTAGCAGAAGCGATAGTCTGGCCATCTCGGCTAAAGGTAACGCTAATCACAGGTGCGCTATGTCCGGTGAGGGTGTGTATTTCTTTGCCTTCGTAATTCCAAAGTTTCACGGTGTTGTCCCAACTAGCAGAAGCGATAGTCTGGCCATCTCGGCTAAAGGTAACGCTAATCACAGGTGCGCTATGTCCAGTGAGGGTGTACAGTTCTTTGCCTTGGAGATTCCAGAGTTTCACGGTGTTGTCATCACTAGCAGAAGCGATAGTCTGGCCATCTCGGCTAAAGGCCACGCTATAGACATGTGCGCTATTATGTCCGGTGAGGGTGTGCAGTTCTTTGCCTTGGAGATTCCACAGTTTCACGGTGTTGTCCAAACTAGCAGTAGCGATAGTCTGGCCATCTGGACTAAAAGTGAGGCTAGTGACAGGTTCGTTATGTCCACTGAGGGTCTGCAGTTCTTTGCCTTGGAGATTCCACAGTTTCACGGTGTTGTCCCTACTAGCAGTAGCGATAGTCTGGCCATCATAGCTAAAGACGACGCTAGTGACATCTGCGCTATGGCCTTTGAGGGTGTGCAGTTCTTTGCCTTGGAGATTCCAGAGTTTCACGGTTTTGTCACTACTAGCAGAAGCGATAGTTTGGCTGTCTGGGCTAAAGGTCACGCTAGTGACAGTATCAGTATGTTTATCCAGGCTATTATACTGGTTGACTCCATAGAGGGATTGCTGCAACTTAGCGATCGCCTGTATTGTAGTATCACCTTTTACCCTTTTTGCCTTTTGGAGTTTTCCTACTGCCGTTAAACTTTCTTTTAGAGCATCAAAGGGTTGCTTTGAAACAAAAAGAGTTTCTGAAAGTTGACTAAGGGCTTCAATTTCACTTCTGGTTGCCTTTCTCGCCTGTTTAGTTGAAACAACTGTCCCCAATACCAACACACCAATAAACGCTCCCGCTACTAACCGGCGGTTACGGGTCATTTGCTTGTGCTTATGACGGCTTACCTGAATATACTCCTCGGCTAGCCCATTCAACATCCCCAACTTGCCATGCTCGTTCAAATACTCCTGGGCTTCTACTAACTTCCCCCCAAGCAACAGTACACCGGCATCATCACGCTTCTTACCCTTCTGCTGCCATTCTTCTGCCGCCGCTTCCAGCTTGCGTTCCACTACCATCCCTTCTGTGTAACTCTGCTTCCACTCCAGCAACCTTCCCCAGTGGCGAATCAAGGCTTCATGAACTACATCCAAAACCACATCCTGGGAATTTTCTTGATGGCTTCTAGTAATCAAGCGGTTCTCTGAACTGGCTAAGGTCTGGCTAACAGCATCGAGCAGTTCTAAACTGTGGTGAGAATTGACTAACTCCCCCAGGCTTACTCGTCTACGGGTATCGAGAGTATCTCCGACTTGAGTTAATTCCAAGAACAAACGCCTAGCCACACTTTGTTCTTCCGCTGAGAGACTATCAAATACCTGATTGGCTCTCTTTTCGAGAGTTCCCTCAATTCCCCCTAACTGTTGATAGGTTTCTAACCGTAAAAACCTTTCCTGCTGCTGTCTTGACTGTTTCCATAATTCCGTCAGAGTATATTGGAGCAGGGGCAGGCTGCCTGGATAATCTTCCACATCGTTAATCAGTTGCTGTTTTAATCTGCCCTCAATCCCTAATCCTACTAATTCAGCTGGTTTAGCGATCGCTTCTTCAATTTCCTGACGGTTCAAGTGGTCTACATTGATTAATGGTTTATTGATCTTCTCTACTAATTGAGGATACTCTCGCAACCGCCCCCGAAAGTCAGAGCGCATGGCAATTAACACAATTAGATTGTCTTTGTTGTCTAATAATTCACTTAAACTGTTAAAGAATTCCAGCCGTTGGTCAGGTTGACCCATAGTGAAGCACTCTTCAAACTGGTCAATAATCATGACCACCGGTTCAGAAGTCGCTACTAGAGTAAGACTAGAATTGTCTCCCTTGTTGTCTAAAAGCTTTCCCAACTCCTGCACCTCCTGTAACCTTTGCTTTGGTGCAACACCTGGAGTGAAAGGTTCTAGATAATGCCAGCGATCGCTTCCAGCAATTGCCTGACCTAACTTCAGCTGATACAATAAACCCGCCCTGAGTAAGGAAGACTTGCCACTGCCGGAAGCCCCTAACACTACCAGCAGACGGTCTTTAGTTTTAACTCGCTCAATTAACTGCTGGGTCAACTGAGAACGACCGTGAAACACCAGAGCATCCTCTGGTAATGCGGTAAAATAAGACAGAGACCGGTAGGGGCATTTATCCTGAAAGCTCAGTTTCGGAAACTGGGTAGTCAGTAGAATGGCTTGTTTTGAGTTAGCGATTAAAGGACGTTGTCGGGTCCTTGACATCCGCTGCTCAATAAACAAGGCCAAATTATGACTATTTACAATACCATCCGGGTGATTTTCCGGATTCAACCCTGCCAGTAACGCCTTGGTAAATACTCCTTGTTCATGGCTAATCTCTACTCCCGGTTCATAGGAACGAGTGGCAGTAATCAAGCAGTAAGCTTTATCAGTTGGGATAAATGGGAGCAAGCTTAGTAACTCGCCACTGTAGCAACAATCTAACCAAATCACTACCTGTTTGACTGGGCTAGTTGCGATTTGCTGACCTAATTCCCGCAGAGGATAGCCATAAATTCCCACATCAGGAAAGGCATCACTAGTGACTAAGAAAACGTCTTGTTGTCCATCCACCTCTTGTCTACAGCCATGGCCTGAAAAGAAGAATAGGGCGGTTTCTGGGGGTTGGTTGGGAGGTGGAGGATTAAACAGATTAGCGACTGCTTCCCTTAATTCCTCTAATTTTACCAGTCCTGTGCTGGATACTCCCCCTGCTCCTTTTTGGGTCAACCCAAGGGGTAAGTCCTGAATCCGAAACGGTTCATAGCCATACTGCTCTAATCGTTGAGCGACATTTGCCCCATCTAATGCAGCAACAGTCAGGTCGTTAAAGTTGGTGTATTCTGGATAACGGTTAATGCCAACGATTAGGGCTTCCCATTCCGGTGTCATTGGAGCGAGGCTGTGAAATTTTTACTAGGGTAACATAGCCTATGGCAGTTCTCAATTGGGTCAGATACTTACGCCCTTGGGGTTAATGGCAGCAGTCACTGACCATGCTTACTCTCTGGCAAAAGAGAATCCATAATAGAGTGACAAGTTTTTGGTCAGGATGAGCCACACTATGAAGGAACCTACCAACCTCACAGAACAAATCAAGGTTAAGGTAGAAGATGACCGCACAGGTATGTCGGTGGAAACCCTTAAGCGAGCCTTTGCTGACAATCTTTATTATATCCAGGGTAAAAATCAGTTTTTGGCTACACCCTACGATTACTATATGGCTCTGGCTTATACGGTAAGAGACCGGCTACTCCAGCGGTGGATTAAAACCTTAGAAACCTATACTAGAAAAAATACTAAGACTGTATATTACCTGTCAGCAGAATTTTTGATGGGTCGCCAGCTCACTAACAATTTGCTCAATTTGGGAATATATGATCGGCTCAGCCAAGCTCTCCACGAATCTGGGCTGGAGCTAGATGACCTGAAAATGCTGGAAGCTGAGCCTGGTTTAGGAAATGGAGGTTTAGGACGCTTGGCTGCTTGTTTCCTGGACTCCTTGGCAACTTTAGAAATTCCTGCTGTTGGGTATGGGATCCGTTATGAATTCGGCATCTTTGACCAGCGGATCATTGATGGTGCTCAAGTTGAACGTCCTGACAAGTGGCTACGGTTCGGCAACCCTTGGGAAATCAGACGCCCAGAATTAACGGTTGAGGTGAATTTCGGGGGTAAGACAGAATCCTACAAGGATGAGGGAGGTCGCTATCGGGTACGTTGGATTCCCGAGTGGCAGGTTTTGGGTACTCCCTACGATATACCAGTGCCTGGTTACAAGAAAAATACCGTCAATACCCTGCGTTTGTGGCGTGCTGGTGCCAGTGAAGAATTTGATTTTGAGGTGTTCGACAGCGGTGATTATGCTGGCTCTGTGACTGAGAAGATCTATTCCGAGAATATCTCGAAAGTTCTCTATCCCAATGATAACACTTCCCAAGGGAAGCAACTACGGCTGGAGCAGCAGTATTTCTTTGTTAGCTGTTCTCTTCAGGACATTATTAATAATTATCGACGAACTAATCGTAATTTCGACCTGTTCCATGAGAAAATTGCGATTCAGCTGAATGATACTCACCCATCGATTGGGGTGGCGGAGCTGATGCGGTTGTTCTTGGATAAGTACAAATTGAGCTGGAATCGAGCTTGGTATATTACTAAGAACACTTTTGGCTATACTAATCATACTTTGCTAGCAGAGGCTTTGGAACGCTGGCCAGTTAGCCTATTTGAGAGACTCTTACCAAGGCAGTTAGAGATTATCTATGAAATCAACCGTCGCTTCTTGGATCATGTGCGTCTGAAGTATCCAGGTGATAATGACCGGCTCAGACGAATGTCCTTGATTGACGAGGAACCTGAGAAGTCTTTGCGGATGGCTCATTTAGCCTGCGTAGGTAGCCATGCTATTAATGGGGTGGCGGCACTGCACACGGAATTGCTGAAGAAGGATGTGCTGCGAGATTTCTATGAATTGTGGCCAAATAAGTTTATTAATATGACCAATGGGGTCACACCCCGTCGGTGGCTATTGCTGAGTAATCCTCAACTGTCGGAACTGATTACTGAGAAAATTGGAGAGGGTTGGGTTACTGATCTAGACCAGCTCAAACAGTTAGAGCAGTTTGTTAATGATGCTGAGTTTTGCGTACGCTGGCGCAAGATTAAACAGCTGCACAAGAAAAACCTGGCAGATTATATTCTGCTGCACAACAATATTAAGGTTGATCCTAATTCCCTGTTTGATGTCCAAGTCAAGCGGATTCACGAGTACAAGCGTCAGTTGTTGAATGTACTCCATATCATTACTCTCTACAACCAGATCAAGGAGAATCCCTCGATCGATATCTTGCCCCGAACCTTTATTTTCGCTGGCAAAGCAGCACCGGGTTACTACTTGGCTAAACTGGTGATTAAGTTGATCAACTCGGTAGCAGAGGTGATCAATGATGACCCTGATGTAAGCGATCGCATAAAGGTAGTTTTCTTAGAAGGCTTCTCGGTTTCCCTCGGAGAGCAGGTTTACCCAGCAGCGGACCTTTCAGAGCAAATCTCCACTGCTGGCAAGGAAGCCTCTGGGACTGGCAATATGAAATTTGCCATGAATGGAGCGTTAACGATTGGTACCTTGGATGGTGCTAATATTGAAATCCGAGAAGAAGCAGGAGCAGACAACTTTTTCCTGTTTGGTCTAACTACTGAGGAAGTATACGCTCTCAAGGCTGGGGGATATAACCCACAAGAATACTATAACAACAATAAACAGCTCAAGCAGGTAATCGATCAGATTGGCTCTAGGTACTTCTATCCCCGTAATCCCGACCTGTTTAAGCCACTTGTGGATTCCCTACTGTACGGCGATGAGTACCTGCTTTTGGCAGACTACCAGTCCTATGTGAATACCCAGAAGCAAGTAAGCCAAGCCTATCGGGATCAGAATCACTGGACTCGGATGTCGATTATTAATGCGGCGAATATGGGCAAATTCTCTTCAGACCGCACGATTCGGGAGTATTGTCAGGAAATCTGGAATGTTGAGCCGATTTCAGTTGACCTAGACGAGTACGACCAGAACTCTGCTGGGTTGAAGCGAGTAAATAATTTACATTAACCTCAACAGTAACTATAGCAGTTCCCTTAATCAGGGAGTCGGGAGTCGGGAAGTGTGGCAAGTGTGGCAAGTGTGGCAAGTGTGGGGAGATGGGGAGATGGGAAGATGGTAAAGATTTTTATAGGGTTTCCTATACTTACGAGGTACATTCAATTTTATTACCCCTACTCCCTGTTTCCTTTGCTATAGTACTTTCTTGATAGTATAGCAGTCGCCAGGGCAGTTAGGACATGACAAAAGTCTCACACCCTTTGTAAGCGCAAGAGTTTGACTTCTGACAAATGACTTCTGACTTTTGACTTCTGCTATAGTTTCTTGATCACGTTTGGTGATATCCACTTTCAACGTGGGTATTATCTTAGTAGGAACTTATAGCAGTTTTCATAGTAATGAGGTACACAGGATTTTTTGCCTATTCCCTATTCCCTATTCCCTATTCCCTATTCTCCCCAGAAATAAAATGAAATTACCGACTTTTTTAATTATAGGTGTGCAGAAGGCAGGAACAACTTCTATTTATAACTACTTAACCCAACACCCTCAAGTTTATATGAGTCCGGTTAAGGAAACCAATTTTTTGGAGAAAGATTGGGAAACGTTACCTCCAGACATCATAACTCCTAACAAAAATCGAATTGATACCTTTGAAAAATATTGTCAACTTTTCCAAGACGTTAAGGATGAAATAGCGATTGGGGAAGCATCCCCTAATTATTTGTTTCATTATCAATCATCTTGTGAGCTAATATCGCGTTATTTGCCCGATGTTAAACTGATTGCTATTCTCCGAAATCCCATAGACCGAGCTTATTCGGATTATTTAATGCATGTTCGGGAAGCGACGGATGTAGCGGGTAAGGTTCAGCCTTTAGCGGAACAGCTTAAGTTTCGCTCTCAGGGGTCGTTTACCCTAAAAAAAGGACTCTACTCCTCTCAATTGAGTCATTTTTTTGAAACGTTTAATCGAGATAAAATAAAAGTTTATCTGTACGATGATTTATGTAAAAATCCCGTGGCTTTGATCCAGGATATGTATCGGTTCATTGGAGTAGATGAAACGTTTATCCCGGATGTATCGAAAAAAGCGCAAGTGGCTCAAGTTCCTAAACTAAAATTGGTTAATGATCTGTTGCGGAAACAAAATCCCTTCAGAACTATGATAGCTTCTGGACTAAAGTTCATCCTGCCAGTGGAGGTGAGGCAAACTGTTCGTTCAGCGCTAATCAACATGAACTCAACTGATAAGAAAAAAGCTGCTCTTTCTAAAGAGGAACGGCAACAGTTGCTGGAATTTTATCGTGATGATATCCTCAAACTCCAAGATTTGATTCAACGAGACCTTTCGTTTTGGTTAACTATTTGATTGCCTACACCAAGATAGAATGGGCGATACTGGGTTCGAACCAGTGACCTCTTCCGTGTGAAGGAAGCGCGCTACCACTGTGCTAATCGCCCATAGTTTTCTAGTCACTAGCTTTACAGTATACCACAAATTACGGTCACGTGACAAGTGGAGTTTGCCTGAAAAGCTGATTTTTATGATATCCCTTGATGCTGAATCAGTGAACTGTGGATCAAGCTAGATATCAAGCTAGATATAAAATCTTAAAACTACACTATAGCATTTTAATACCACCAATTGAAGAGTTGACAAACACAATCGAGTAATGTTATCTTATCGCAAGAGTTTTAATGGTTAGACCCCCATAAACATTCAACTCCAAGCAACCATTAAAATTTCAGACCTTAGTTAACCCTGACGGATGTAGCCCTGACAAACTATTTAAAGATGAGTCAGTTAGTAGTCTTAAAACTGGGAAATGGTAATTGTCAGGAAGGTTTTCCTACTGTTATAGCTCAACTTTGGGAAAGGGATCATCGTACTCTGATGCAGTTTACTGGAGGTTTGCCTGCTGCACCAGAACTGCCTAAACTCTACAAACGCTGGCAATTAATGTATGCAGCACTCTACGGAGGCTTCAGGTGCGATCGCCGTCTGGAAATTCATAACGTTAGTATCACTAATGTTTCAGAAGCTGAGTTTAGGAATCTGTCTCAACAGTTAGAAGAGCAAATTAATACCTGGCTCAATGCTGAAGAATTTCGCAACATTGAACGGCGAGTGCGAACTAAACTAATTCCGTCTGAGGAAATTAGCGTGATTATCGAGGCGGAAGATGACCAAGTGCGACGATTTCCTTGGCATTTGTGGCGTTTATTTGAAGATTACCCCCTGACAGAAGTGGCGTTGAGTAGCCAAGAGTATGAGCCAGTCACGACGCCAGATCGAGAGTCAACGGGTCAAGTTAGGGTATTAGGAATTTTAGGAAATAGTGAAGGGATTGAGGTTGAAAAAGACCGGGCTTTACTTGAGCAGTTACCGGAGGCGGAAACGGTTTTTCTGGTGCAGCCACAACGCCAAGAGCTTAACCACCAGCTTTGGGATAAACAGGGATGGGATATCCTGTTTTTTGCAGGACATAGCAAGAGTGCGGCGGATGCTAAAACTGGTTACATAAGTATTAATCAAACTGATAGGTTAACGATTTCCCAGTTAAAGCATGGTCTGGGAGCAGCTATTACCCGTGGTTTGAGACTGGCAATTTTCAATTCTTGCGATGGCTTGGGATTAGCACGGGAATTGGCTGATTTACATATTCCTCAGTTGATTGTGATGCGGGAGCCGGTACCAGATCCAGTGGCACAGGAGTTTTTGAAGTACTTTTTAACCGCATTTGCTGGTGGAAAATCCTTATATTTGGCAGTGCGGGAAGCTAGGGAACGGTTGCAAGGCTGGGAAGATAACTATCCTGGTGCTAGCTGGTTACCAGTGATTTGCCAAAATCCAGCTGTTGTTGCGCCGACTTGGCAACAGTTGCGCGATCGCAATCAATTGGCTTCTGTTTCAGGTAGCTCTAGTCAGGCTCATGGGTCACAAACCTCTTCAGAGGTTCAAAAGATGATGCGATCGGCTGTAGTAGAGGGTGAAGGTTCATTACCCAGTACCTCCCTTACTCCTTCAGACCAAAAGACTAAGACCTTTTTGCGATCGCATAACAGATCCTACAGACCTTGGCATTTTTGTCTGATTCGGTCACTATGGTGCGATCGCGTTTTGTTACTCAAGGCTAGTGTATTCGCCATGGCTTTGGTGATGGGATTGCGGTGGTTGGGACTATTGGAAGGGCTTGAACTAAAAGCTTTTGACCAACTGATGGGACAACGACCCTATGAAATGGGGGACGAACGTCTGTTGATTGTTAAGGCTACTCCAGAGGATATTAAAAATCAGGAACAGCAACCCAAGCATAGGGCATCGTTATCAGACCATACTCTTACTCGGCTATTTGAGAAACTCCAGGAGTATGAACCAGTAACGATTGGCTTAGATATCTATCGTGATTTTCCGGTGGATCCAGCTTACCCTAAACTAGCAACTTACCTGGGACAAAAGAATTTATTTGGTATCTGTAAAGTTAAAGATGCTAAGGCTGGGGACACCGAAGGGATTTCTCCACCCCTGGAAATTCGGCCAGATCGGATTGGTTTTAGTGATGCTTTACCTGACCAGGGGGGAATCCTCCGTCGCCATCTGTTATCTCTGAACTCACCAGACCTGACTGATAAGTGTACTGCTAAGAATAACCTTAGCTTGTTACTAGCCCTATACTATCTACATGCTAAGGGTATCCCATGGGGCTACACATCAAATCAGCAATTATGGATTGATCGGCCACATTTGGGTAACGGTAAAACTGTTGTGCTGAAGGAATTAAATTCCTATACCGGTGGCTACCACAGAGTGGATGCAGCAGGTAGACAAATCTTGCTAAATTACCGTTCCCGTCGTTCTGTTGAAGATATTGCACCAACAGTCGATGTTGGCGATATTCTCAATGATAAGATTCCGCCCCAGCGCAGGTCCCAACTGAAGGGTCGGATTATTCTTGTTGGTATAGCCGGTCCAATTAATACCAGTAGTGATTACTGGCTCACCCCTTACAGTGCCAGTCAGCGCCTGAGCCAGAAGCGAACACCAGGAGTGGTGATTCAAGGACATATGGTAAGTCAAATCCTGAGTGCGGTTCTGGATAATCGACCCTTGTTGTGGGTTTGGTCAGAATCAACAGAAGTGCTGTGGATTTGGGGTTGGTCTGTGGTAGGAAGTGTAATTGGTTTAGTAATGGGATTCCGCTCAGGCCAGGCTAGGGGTATGCATTGCCTAAGTGGCTTGGTAATCCCGACGGGAGTGGCACTTGGTGCTTTGTATGGCATTTGTTATCTGTTGATTTTGCAAGGGGGTTGGATACCGCTGGTGCCTTCAGCAATGGTATTGGTGCTTACTTCGGTGGGTATGGTTTTGGTAGTACGTTATACAGCATGTTCCAATCAGATGTGAAACTAGGATTGATGCAAAAAGGGAACTTCTCAGACCCAGTCAGCATCTTCCTTGGCAAAAGCATCGGAGTTGACAATGGTTAAAATTAAACTGCTTTATGGGATTGCGTTTGCTCTGGCGACTCTCACCAGCTACCCAGCACAAGCGCAATTGATGGAATCCACTGGCAATAGGGCTGAATCTATAGCAGTAGAGTTTAAACAGCCAGATTATTCAGGTGATGCGCCGAGCGGACGTAGGCGAGGTACAGGTAATCGTGGATATTGTCCTATGGCTGTTTCTGAAACGGGAGGAAACCTTACGATGACACCTGTGATCGATAAAGATAGTAGGGGATTGACAGTTAATGAGTCTCCGACTATCTGGGTTAATGTTTCCTATCAATCTGAAAGTTTTGAGAGGGGGCTTTCTGGGGAATTTTCCTTGCAGGATTCAAAAACTAACACCAAGCTTGCTCCAAAATATTTACCTGTTACTTTGCCAAGTCGGTCTGGTGTGTTTAGCATACCTCTTCCCTACTCCTTAGAGGTTGGTAAGTGGTATCGCTGGCATTTGATCCTTGATTGTAATTCTCCAGATTCGTTTTACGATGACTCGGTTTTGTTTATTAGAGGACTCTTGAAACGGGTTGAATTGCCAAAGTTTAAGTATGAGTTAGATACAAAAAACTCACAGCAGAAGCTAATGACAGTTTATGCTGAAAATGGCATTTGGTATGATGCCTTGAATCAAGCAGCTAAACTTCGTTGTAGTAATCCACAAAATGCTACGTTTGCTGAGGCTTGGTCCCGATTGTTGAAAGCGGTTGAATTGGAAGAAATTGCGCAGGAAAGTTTGATCTGTCGGGAATAGTTTAGTTTAACTACAAGGGAGCAGGGACTTCGGAGCAGGGAACAGGGAACAGGGAACAGGGAACAGGGGAGAGGGTTTGATGGTTTTTTTATGTAAGCATTTAGCTAATGCGCTATGCGCACGCTTCGCGAACAGCTAATGCGCTACGCGCACGCTTCGCGAACAGCTATCAGCTATAAGTCATCAGCTATAAGTCATCAGCTATAAGTCATCAGCAAAAGGCTGACGGCTGACGGCTGACGGCTGAATGCTCAATTCCTACTTATCTAATTTAAATCCACAACAGCTTAGGCGATCACTTTAAAGTCAGAAATCGTCTCAATCCATACCCGTGCTCCACACTTTAGGGGATCATCTGGGCGATACATGACCCGACAGGGGCCATTGACTTCTACGGTATGACCGTAAGTGTTTTTAGATCCGCGTTTTACCGTAATCACGGGATTGCGTTCGCCGGTGTTGTGATTTTGGCGAATCACTTTTTGATTAACGTGGATAACAGCTTTAGTGTAATTTGTGCGCTTTGACCAATTCCGCTTTGGTCCGCGAGTACCAGGGGTGATTACTGGCATGCCATCAAATAAGGGAATTACCCAAGTTCTACCGACCTTATAAGCTCCTTTGACTCTGCCCTTGCTCAACAGGAAACGGACGCGAGTGGCAGAGATACCTAGTAATTCAGCGGCTTGTGCGGTAGAAATCATCATGGCGGTAAAACCATTGCTTTAACGATATTGTTATATTAACACAATTTTGGAGAAGATGCAAGGGGTAGGTGGGAAGGGTGGGGAGTGTGGGAAGGGTGGGGAGTGTGGGGAGTGTGGGGAGTGTGGGGAGTGGGGTTAAAAAAAACTATTGCATTAGCGCCAGAGGTGATGTGGGAGGTGTAGGTGGTAAATATGGGAGGCGTGGGGAGTGTGGGGAGTGTGGGAGGCGTGGGAGGTGTGCGCAGTAGGGTCAAAAAACTATTGCATCCGCACTAGGTGTGATTTGGGTGGTGTAGATGGTTCAAAAAAACTATTGCACTGTCGCAAGTTAGTCTTGAGTCTTGATTAGTGCTGTTAAGTTTTCTAGTAAGTGTGAAGTACATCTAAATTTCTTCCCTACTCCCTGTTCCCTGTTCCCTGTTCCCTGTTCCCTCAATAAAAAAAATTCGGTCAAGTTCTGGTTAATTCCAATGCTTGACCGAATTATTTTTTGTAATTGTCAAAAACCCTAGGGTCCTTGACTATGTGTTCACCAATTCATCAGGAAATTATCCCAATCAACAACATACTAACTTATGGTTCAGACTTCAGACTTCGTACTTTATCCTCAGTTTTGACCTGTCGCCAGGGATTGGCATCCCTGGCAACTTGCTATCTTAATCTACCAACAGATGCCGAATCAATATACTGATCACCTCACCAGGATTTCCGGTAGGTTGAGGAGTGCTCCACTCATGAACTTGGGCGTAGCCACGGCTATAAAGATTATAGATTGTGACCCGGACGGTTTTGGGAGAACCGATCAATATATGTTTGATTTGCTCCCGTCCTGGCTGAGGTTGGCCAAATAATTCCGGGAGATTAGGATTGTTGGGATTATACTCAAAATTTGGAAGAAAGTTTTCGATATCCATAATGTTTTTTTTGCTGTTGTATTGATGACATTTTTATGGTAATAAATAATTATTTATTTTGTCAAGTAATTTTTAATTTTTTTTTGCGTTAGGGGGTATATAAAAAAAATATATTAGTATTTTTGATTTTTTTGATAGTAATTTTCTATGCCATGATGTACAAAATGATCCCCCTAAATCCCCCTTAATAAGGGGGACTTTGAGGTTGAAAAGTGTACCTGATAAATCCTATAAATGCTATAGCAAAGAGCGATTGCGTAGCATGACTTACGGTCAATCACTTTTAGCGGAAGCTGAGGCCTTTGGCCACGCTACGCGTTCGCGTAGCGTCGGCTTTGCCGAAACGCTTCATCGCGTAGCATAGCCTACGGTAAATCCCTTAGCGGATAAGAGCATTACATTTAATTTTAAAGGTTAATTTTGCGATAGTATTTAAGTTTAGATCGTAATCTTGGGATAGTATTTAAATTGATAAGATATTTATGGGTTCCCGTAGCGGCTCCTAGATACCATCTCTTTCTATGCCATTTATTTGCTCGATCCCTCCCAGCCCCCCGTGATCAAAGGGGGGAGTCCGGAAATCTATAAATTGCATTTAATTCCAAAGATTAATCTTGGGATAGTATTTAAGTTGAGCCGGTCATGATTGGATAGTATTTAAATTGATAGGATATTTATGGGTTCCCGTAGCGGCTCCTAGATACCATCCCTTTCTATCCCATTTACTCGCTTGATCCCCCCCAGCCCCCCGTGATCATTGGGGGGAGTCCGGAAATGTATCTTAAAAGTCCCCCTTATTAAGGGGGATTTAGGGGGATCCAAACCCACGGCAAAAACCACAAGTTCAATTCTTGTAAAATGTGCGATCGCCAACAAAGACAATTTCATCTACCTTATAACTCCAATTTAGTAAGCAGAGCTAGAGAATTAAGGAAAACTATGACACCAGCCGAGAAAAAGCTGTGGTCTGACTATTTGAAAATTTTTAAATTTAGAGTCTTGCGACAAAGACCGATAGGTAATTTTATTTTTGACTTTTATTGCGCTGCTTTAAAATTAGTTATTGAAGTTGATGGAGAGTCTCATTATACAGAAGCTGGCCAAGCTTATGATAAAGAAAGAAGTCAGATTATTGAAGGTTATGGATTAAAAGTAATTCGATTTACCAATGATGAAGTATTGCATAATTTTGAAGCAGTGTGCTATCGGATAAGCAGTGAGCTTCCCTCTAACACAACTTAGAGCTGTTTCAAAATTTAATAATTTAACGATTTTATCGAATTTTTTTAGGGATTAGGAATGAGGGTAATGGTCTTAGTTGGAGGAGTGGGTTTGCTTAGCGGCTCCTACATACCATCCCTTTCTATTGCATTTACTCGCTCGATCCCCCCCAGCCCCCCCCGTGATCATTGGGGGGAGTCCGGAAATCTATCTCAAAAGCCTGATTATTGTAAGAAGTCCGGAAATTTATCTGAAAAGTCCCCCTTATTAAGGGGGATTTAGGGGGATCAAAACCCACGCAAAAAACCCTACTCCCTAAATTGCTATAATTAATATAGCGGTTTTCAATTTGGTGAGGTACAGATTTCCTGGTTTTAGGGAACAGGGAAAAAATTCTGTGTACCTCATTAGGATAAAAACCTCTATATAGCAACTCTCTATGCCATGAGGTACAAAGAGATCCCCCTAAATCCCCCTTATCAAGGGGGACTTTGAGGTTGAGAAGCGTACCTCATAAATCATAGAAACGCTATAGCATCGAACATAATTACCTATAAATTATGGAACCATTCTCCTTTTTGGCTAGTTTAGAACTATCGAAAATCGCGTCACCGTTGTTAGGTACTGTTGCGGGAGAAGCAGGTAAGCGTATAGTTAAAGCTCTGACGAAAAGCGATGTAGAGAAGGCAATCAAAGCGGGAGAAGACGCAGTTAAGGAATGGGAAAAACAACTGGAACCGAGCCAACTGTTATTTTTTCACGCTCCACCGGATGGATTGCATGGAGTTAAAAGTTTTTTGCAGGGCTATTTTACTAACTCGGCGGTTTTGGAACAATTACATAAACCGTTAATTAATCAAGGGAAGCCAGACCGGGATATTTTAATCAGGGTATTTCAACAAGAAGCAGAAACGAATAATATTAAACTAAATCAAGATAGTCTCAAACCTTGGATAGAGAGATTTGTTAATGCTTATTTTCAGCATACGGTTACTTATCTAAAATTTCAGGTAGCTAAACAGGATTATTGTGAGCAGTTAGCTAACTGGTTTGATGATGTCAAGTTTGCTGGCATTGCTGTGCCTGGGCAAGAGGTAGAGAAATCGGAGAAGTTAGCGCAAATTTTTGTAATGCCCGATGTGGTGGAAGAGGTATCAACTGCTGGCGGTTGGGAGCGGGAGTTGTTAGCAGCAGAAAGTGGGGAAAAGCCGGAAAGGGCGTTGTTGGAAAAGACGACTGGACGGAAATTTTTGGCTCAGCAGCTATTGAGCCAAAGTCAGTCGAGACGAGTGGTGATATTGGGTGCGCCTGGTTCGGGAAAAACCACCTTGATGAGTTATTTTGCAGTAATGTTGGCTGAGAGCAAGGCTGAGGTTTTGGGATTAGATGGTGATACGGACTGGCTACCGATTTTAATTAGGATGCGAGATTTTGGGATAAATCTCGATAAAAACCTGATCGACTATGCTCGTGGGTTTGCGGAAAACACGATGTCAGTGCAACGGTTACCAGTGGGATTTTTTGAGCATTGGTTGTCTGATGGTAGGGCGTTGATATTGCTGGATGGTTTGGATGAAGTAGCAGAAGAAGCTAAACGCAATGATGTTGTCAGGCGCATCGAGAATTTTTTGGGACAGTTTGACAGAAATCGCGCTATTATTACATCTCGCCCTGCTGGTTATCGTAGGGACTTTTTCCGGACGGAGGACTTTCCCCACTATCAAATTGAACCGTTTGATGATAGCAAGATTTCCGCGTTTATTGATAACTGGTATAACAGTCGCTTTCAAGACCAAGCAGAAGCTGAAAGGCGCAAGGAGAGTTTACGAAAAGCGCTGGATGATAATGACCGGATTAAGCTATTGGCACGGAATCCGTTATTGTTGACAATTATTGCATTGATTCATCGGTATCAAGCGGTATTGCCCAAGGAACGCTATAAGCTTTATGACAAAGCAGTGGAAACCTTGTTAACCTCTTGGGATGCTAATAAGGAATTAAGTAGTGATAAGTGGTTGAGCTATTTGAGTTTGGATGATTTACGCCGATTGATGGAATGGTTGGCGTATTGGATTCATACTCAGGGAAATGCTGAAGATAAGGATAGTGGCACGCTAATCGATCAAGATGATTTGATTAAGCAATTGGCTGAACAGATTAAAACCTTGAAGCAGGTGGATTTGTATAAAGCCAAGCAAGAGGCGAAACGGTTTGTGGAGTTGATTCGGAAGCGCACGGGTTTGTTGAATGAGCAAGGGCAAGATTGTTATGGTTTTGTCCATAAGACCTTTCAAGAATATTTGTGTGCTCAGGAGATTAACTATCAAGCAGAGAATGAGTATGATTTCGATATTGTTTTGAATCCGATTCGGGAGCATTTACATGACTCCCATTGGCGCGAAGTTTTACTATTGCTGATAGCACAACAAAAACCGAAAAATGCCGCGAAGGCGATTAAGGCAGTTTTGACTAATAAGAGTAACTATGAGCAGTGGTTACATCGGGATTTGTTGTTTGCTGGTAATTGTTTGGGAGAAGACCCGAAAAATTTACGAAGTACTGATAGTGAGTTAGTTCAAGATATTTTGGAGCGGTTGGTTGAGTTGGAGGTGAGTAGTG
>NZ_JAAHIE010001079.1:0-1771 GCF_010671945.1 Moorena sp. SIO4E2 | reverse complement strand
TGAGACTTTATCCCCTATACCAGAGGTCAAGTCCACGCATTCAAAAACCTGGGGACGGAACCAGCAAGAATGTTGGTAATCGCTGCTCCTGCAGGACTTGAAAACTTTTTCAGGCAAGCAGGTCAGCCTGTTTCAGACCCGTCGAATATACCAGAAGATAATATCCCAAAAGTAGCGGCAGTTGCCCCCAACTTCGGTCTAGAACTCTATCCAGAGGCTGCACTGATTGGTAAGCCTATCATTGAAGATGGCGGCATTACTCTATACGGAGATGAAAGGAGTGAAATCCTGATCGGAAGTGAAGGTAGTGACCTCATCATCGGCAGAAATGGTGAGGATCGATTTTATGGGGAGCAGGGTAATGACACCATCATCGGCGGAACTGGTCGAGATCTAATCTATGGAGGTGAGGGGGACGATCTCCTCTCAGGTCGCGAAGGGAATGATACCTTCACAGGAGGTGGCGATAAAGACACGTTTATAGTTCGTCGTGGTGCAGGCACAGACACCATCACTGATTTCGGCGGTGTAGGCACAGGAGTTACTCCCTCGGATGCCGTGATTGCAGAAGTCGATACACTGAAGTTTGAGGGTCCATCGCTGAGTGCAGAGAACATGCTTCTGAATCAGGATGAAAATGATTTGCTCATCACCTTTGAAGGGGTTGACAACACTGGGGTCATCCTGCAGGATTTTGCCGTGGAAAACCTAGATAACCTTACTAAAGCTACAGGTGCGTCGAAGGACATCGGCAACATTCTGTTTGACGGACAGACTAAAGTTGAAGATAGCTTTGATGTCTTTAATGCGAAACAACAAAGGGGCAAAGTTTTCAATAAAAACTCGGTCACATTCCTCAACGACCTTGACAATAACACCCAAGGCTTTAATGACTCCAATGATGTCATCAACGGCCAAGGTGGCAATGATAAACTGAAAGGGTTGAGTGGTGACGATTTGCTTCGGGGCGGTACTGGTAACGATATCCTGACAGGCGGCAGGGGTGACGATTTGCTTCGGGGCGGTACTGGTAACGATATCCTGACAGGCGGCAGGGGTGACGATCTGCTTCGGGGCGGTACTGGTAACGATATCCTAACAGGCGGCAGGGGTGACGATCTGCTTCGGGGCGGTACTGGTAACGATATCCTGACAGGCGGCAGGGGTGACGATCTGCTTCGGGGCGGTACTGGTAACGATATCCTGACAGGCGGCAGTGGCCGTGATCGCTTTGTGCTTGCCGCTGGAGCCGGGACTGACACAATTACTGACTTTACTAGTGATCAGGATCTGATTGAACTCTCCGCTGGTCTGGAGTTTGCGGAGCTGAAGATCACTCAGGGCACTCACGAGCTTGGTCGTGATACTTTGGTCAGTCTCACGACCAGCAATGAATTATTGGCAATTTTAACTGGGGTAGAAGCTAGCACCATTACCAGTACTGACTTCAGCATTGTTTAGCTTTATCGAGCACTCATCCCCAAAAAGTGATGAATGCCCAGTGAGCAATTCTCAAAAAATTCTAACGTCTTAAAAGGGATGGCTGAGAATCGCCTCTTATTCTCTCAACTCTACTGAGACAGAAGCACTGGCAATCCAAACCTAACCCCAACCGTGACCAGCACAATTGTTTTATTCCTCAATCAAGCACAGGAGAAGAACCCTAGCATTCTCTGACTCATGTTACGCAACTGTTCCACTACGACTTAAACCCCGAGTAGCCCGAGTATGCTTCAGCAAAAACGAAATCTACGAACCGCAAAAAGCAACA
>NZ_JAAHIE010001078.1:0-1777 GCF_010671945.1 Moorena sp. SIO4E2 | reverse complement strand
GCGATCCCACCTTTTGCAATAAGTTCGACAATATCCACGACTTGCCCTTACTTCCAAATAACTCAGTGGTCTATCAATCTTCTATTGATTTTCAACCACTTACCAAGAAACTGATCCTATTCTCCACTAGTTAACTGATTAGGTCAGGAAATTTACACTTGGACTTTAGCACATCCGGTACAGAGTGTCTTAGGTAGTGGAGGTAGTTTAGGGAGATAGGGAGATGAGGAGATGGGGAAGAATTTAATATCAATGGGGCTAAGGTCTGATCACCATAACCAAGTTCCATATTAGGGAAAGCCTCAATTTTTGGTTTCGGTGTGGAATGGGCATCTTGCCCGTTTCATTTGCCTAAGTATTCAAATTTATAATTCTAGTAAAAACTCTAATCAAACGGGTGGTTATCCCCATAGTCGGTTTCTGGAAGAATCTGGCACTATAAATAGTAGCTAAGCACCTAAACAAAATTAATTTCCTACTACCAATCTCTGTAACCCTTACATCGTAAGGCTTTGAGTTTTGGAAAATGTGTAATTAATTTTGTGCACCTGCTTATAGAGTATTGAGTCCTTTCTTGATGCAAAGCGCGAGTGGGAGGAACCACGGCAATAGCGAGTGGGGGAAACCCCCGCGTGAAGGCGCTGCCTCCCCAAGACCGCGCTGCATCGCTTAAACCATTAGTTGGAGGTGTGGCTTTCCTACTCACGCAACTTGCTATGGGATGAGGTATTAAGCCGCAAATTTTGATGAACAATCCAATTCAATCTTTTTACAACTGGTATCGCAACACTATCCGCCATTCTAAGTATCGCTGGTGGATTATCTTGGGAACCCTAGTTTACTTTCTTAGCCCCATTGATATTTCCCCAGACTTTATTCCCATCATTGGGCAAATTGATGATATCGCAGTTATAACCCTGCTGGTTTCGGAGCTGTCTCAGTGGCTAATTGACTTTGCCAAAAACCGCCAAAGCGAAAAGATTGCCAATGACACTCAAGATCCTAAGGTCAAGACTGTGGATGTAGACTCTATGGGTGTCTAGTCAAGGGTCTTGAGAGGATGTAGGCAGAAGTGATTATGTGAATCTACTTCTGCATTTTTTTGGCATTGCTGAATCTTCGCGCTGCATCAAGACATGAAACGGGCAAGATGCCCATTCCACCAATATGCCAGGAAGGATACGGGCAAGATGCCCATTCCACCAATATGCCAGGAAGGATACGGGCAAGATGCCCATTCCACCAATATGCCAGGAAGGATACGGGCAAGATGCCCATTCCACGGACTTTTAGGGCGAACGACGGGACTCGAACCCGCGAGTGGTGGAACCACAATCCACTGCCTTAACCACTTGGCTACGCTCGCCATAATCTTACAGTTGTTTATTATAGCATCTTATTTGTTGGTTTATCAAGAATCTCTGAAAGTTTGATGGTAATTACTCACTCAGGAATGAATAGAGTCCTGAGGTTTGCTGACCATTGCGGCAATTATCTTGCCCTGAGGGACTTCCATCAAAAATGCAAGACGTTACCACCATTTTGCAGTTAATCTGGAACTCGAAGGCTTCATAGCCATCGTAGTATATAATATATGCTTGAAAAATTAATATGAAGATTTCACAGGTTGTCACCGCTTTTGGCACTATAGTGCTGGCGGTGGTGGGAGGCTCAATGGTGGTGACCAATCCTGGACAAGCTACCTATGAAGATTATGCGGTTGAGCAACTGAGCAAGTATCTAAAAGAAGAAGTTTGTCCCCAAGCACCGGAAACCC